>CAZCYK010000007.1:0-7874 GCA_964502975.1 uncultured Gammaproteobacteria bacterium
AATCCTTACATTATTATTACTGATAAAAAAATTAGTTCTATCCAAGAAATATTACCTTTCTTAGAAAAATTAGTAAAACTTACCAAAAATTTTGTGATTATCGCCGATGATATCGACGGTGAAGCATTGGCTACCTTAGTAGTCAACAAAATTAGGGGCACTTTCAATGTCTTGGCTGTCAAAGCTCCAGGATTTGGTGACAGAAGAAAAGCCATGTTGGAAGACATTGCTGTCCTCACTGGTGGTCAAGTAATTTCTGACGATCTTGGTATCAAATTTGACACCGCCGAACCCACAGATTATTGTGGCCGAGCTGATACTGTTACTGCCGACAAAGACAAAACCAGAATCTTGGGTGGTGCCGGTTCTGAGGCTGACATAAAGGCTCGAGTTTCTCAACTCCGATCTCAGCTAAGTAATACTGATTCTGATTATGACAAAGAAAAATTCCAAGAAAGAATTGCCAAATTGGTTGGTGGAGCTATTGTCCTCCAAGTCGGTGGTGCTACCGAAGTCGAAATGAAAGAAAGACTTGAAAGAGTCAAAGATGCTATCGATGCTACCAAAGCTGCAGTTGAAGAAGGGATTCTCCCTGGTGGTGGAGTTGCTTTACTCAAAGCTTCTTTCAAACTTGATTCAGTCAAAACAGATTCTGCCGAAGAACAGGTTGGAATTGATATTCTCAAATATGCTCTTGAACAACCAATTCGAAGATTAGCCCAAAATTCAGGCGAAGATGCTGGCTATATCTTTAATTTAATAAAAGATGTTGTCATAAAAGATTCAAAGTCAGATTATGGCTACAACGCTGCTACTGGCAAGATGGGTTCGATGATTAAATTTGGAGTTCTTGATCCAGCCAAAGTAACCAAATCAGCCCTAACCAACGCTGTTTCTGTAAGTACTATGATTTTGACTACTGAAGTTTTAGTCACCGACATTCCCGAAGCCAAAGCTGGCACTCCTTCACCTGACATGGGTGGCATGGGTGGAATGGGCGGCATGATGTGAGCCAAAGGCTCATCGGCCTCTGGCCGATAAAAATAAATTTAAATATTTAGAGACGCCACGCATGGCGTCTCTACATTTTTGTTTTATTTATTTTAGTTACCCCAAAAATCAATCAATCAAATATTTTTTATTTTTTGATTGATCAACCCTACTTTCTTTGACTAATTTTAATAATTTATCACCTTGTTTTTTAGTTAGTAATCTACTAAAAGTCATAAATTTATTTTCATTATTTTTAGAATCTATTTTGTTATATTTATCCACAAAAAATTATATCGTTTTTTAACTAAAACGATATAATTTTGATACAATATGCTTACTTTCTATCTGACGCGGTAGTCAAGCGGTTAGACAGCAGTCTGCAAAACTGTTCAGATGGGTTCAACTCCCATCCGCGTCTCAAATATTTATAAAATTATTCTATCTCCTTTTTCTCTATAATCTTTTTTCACTTCCGTCATCACCACTTGGTTTAAAAAACTAATATTTTTATACAAATATTTTTCTTCTATTTTGCCTTTATCCCGAATTTTTATGGCATTATCCAAAAGTTCTCTATAATCTTTTTCCAATTCTAATTCCTGACTAACTTGATAAATTTCATCATAAGTATAGGGGAATTTTTTTAGTTTTAAAATTTCTAAAACTCTAGCTCCAAACAAGGCTGATTTAAAATTTATTGAAGTACTAACCAAGTCATTATTTCGAAACGACCTAATTGCTGCCATTGCACTACCTATATCAAAAGCCGTCCTTTCAATCAAATCAACTGTTCTAATTTTTGGTGCTTCCATCTTTTCTAATATTTTTTCACCCAAAATTGTTTTTCCGGTTTCTATCAACTCCTTCAAATATATTGCTTTGGGAAACGGTGTATCCAGTTCATAATTTATAATCTCATTCAATAAAAATGGGTAAATCACTAAATTTTTTAAATTGTGCATTTTGGCAAGTTCACTTCGACTGGTTTTAAATTTGCCATAAATTATTCCAATTTCATAATCACTATCTCTTTTAAAATCTCTCCGTGCCCTTGATCCGTACAAAAATATTGATACTGGTTTGGTTTTTTCAAAAATTGTTTCTAATACAGATAATATTTTTTTATCTATCATTAGCCAATTATAACCCAAGCCCTATTCTGACATCTTTAAATGAGTGACTCTTCAAGTTACAATGGGCTTATGACCCGCCAGCGAGCTCCACTAACTTGTTTTGTCGGCCCAATGAATTCCAGTAAAACCCGTCGATTACTTGATCATTTGTCCGAATGCCGTGACGCTTTAAACTATTCTATTCGAGTGTACAAACCGTCTCTTGATAATCGTTTTGATCTCAAAGAAATTCGCTGTCGCAATGGTGGTTGTTGGGAGGCCATTCCTGTTCCAAATTCAACAAAAAGCAAAGCCGATTCCCTTTTTATTTTCAAAGATGTTTATAAACTTCCCCGAAAAACTAGGCCTCAATTAATTGCCATTGATGAAATCCAATTTTTTGATAAAAACATCAAAGAAGTGGTCAAATGTTTTCTAAATGATGATATTGAGGTAGTTGTATCTGGTTTAAATCGAAATTTTAAAGGCGAACCTTTTTACTCAATCGAATCACTTTTGGCTCTTGCCACCAAAATTGAAACCCTAACCGCTCGTTGCACCTACAAGGATGGTCATGGTAAGACCTGTGGTGCCCCTGCCACTATGACCCAACGTCTTATCGACAACAAACCAGCTCATTATAAAAGTCCTGTAGTGGTTATTCAAAAGTTTGATGATTCCAAAATTACTTACGAAGCTCGTTGTGCCAATCATTGGTTTTGTCCAGGAATTCCAACTTCTCCATTAAAAAAAAGATCTAAAAAATGATAAATATTATAGTTGCTACCCCTCATGGGTTTTGTTTTGGAATAACTCGAGCCATTGATATTGCAAGTAATACTACCAAAAAATCTAAAAAACCTATCTTTTTTTTGGGGGAATTAGTTCACAATCAACACGTAGTCGATTGGCTAGAAACTAAATTTAAAATAAAAACAGTTCAATCCCTAGACGAAATCCCGCCAGGTTCTGTTGTTATTATTCGGGCCCATGGGGCTTCTCCTAATGTCTTTCAACAAGCCAAAAACAGGGGATTAGAGATAGTCGATGCTTCTTGCCCTCTGGTTTTAAAGTCTCATCAAACTGTAAAACAGTTGGCTTCTCAAAAAAAACAGATAATTTTTCTCTGTAACAAAGTTGATCACGATGAAACTATTGGTGTTGTTGGTGAAGCACCTCAATTTACCACCCCAGTAACTATTGAAAATATTTTTGATTATTCAATAAATAACCCCAAAAATTCGGTCATTATGACCCAAACAACCCTTTCGACCATTGAAACCCAAAAAGCTATTGATTTTATAAAAAATAAATACCCTCTAGTTACCGTTTTGCCCCATATTTGCCAAGCGACTACTGATCGTCAAACTGCAATTATCAATCTAGCCCAAAAATATAAATTTGTCATCATCGTCGGCTCTCCCACCAGTGCCAACTCAAATAGTCTCAAGTCGGTAGCTGAGAGTTCGGGAGCAAAAGCATTTATCGTCGACAATGCCTCTCAACTAAACCCAAACTGGTTTAAAGATCAAAAAAATGTTGCTATTAGTTCTGGCGCTAGTACTCCTGAATCTGTCCTCAATGAAGTTATTGAAAAAATTAAAGAAATTACTCGCCCGTAACCTGAAAAATTATTTCTCGCATTCTGCCACAATCCAATTCAATTGCAAATATCCTTTGCCACGGGCCAAACACAATTTGGCCATCAATTATTGGCAAAGTTTCTGAATTTCTCATTAATAAATGAGTTACGTGAGAATGACCGTTTAAACAATCAGAGGCTCCAGATTGACAAACCAAATTTTCTGTCCTGATATTTAGGTCATTGTGGCAATAATAAATATCTCGAGGTATTAGCCTTCCCATCAATCCTCTAAAATCCTTAACAATTCCGGCTTCTTTTTCATTAATGCAAATTGCCAAAGTTGTATGTGTTGAATATACCAACACTTGTCCATTTTTTATTTTTGATTTCTTAACAAAATCTTCAACTTCTTGGGTAATATCCTTAAATTCTAAATATTCATCACTTTTGTATTCAAATTTAATGTTTTTAATCATAGTGAAAATTAAGTCGTTACTTTTCTAAATATCCTTCATTTATTTCCAGGTTTTGGTCACTTTTAGCACCCAATATCCTAAGTATAAAAACAATCCAGCTTGAATAGAAATTGCTATTGTAAAAAATATTCCCACCCCATCGATTACCAACCCATATCGGTAATAGTCCCAGGCAATTCTAGCTATAAAATAGGCGATTAATGGCATCAAAAAAATCATTCCTATCAAAAATATTTGTGATTTATCTCTTTCTTTTATAAGTAGTCGCAAGGTCACAAATGGTTCTCTAACCAAATGATACAAATTACAAAGTAATTTCCAAATTTGCCTTGCCGCGATTAGTACCGTCAACTTAAAAATATTTTTAATTCTTTTTTTCATCATAAACCCAAGCTTCTTTAAATTGTTTTTTTGCCCTAATTAGCCGAGATTCAACTGCCTTAACAGTCAATTTAGTCTCTTTGGCAATTTCGGCTATTTTTTTGCCTTCTATATACTTAAGTCGTAACAAATTTTTATATCCCTCTTTTAATTCAGACAGCGTTTTTTTAATTTCATCCTTAAGTTCATTTTTTAACACGTCTCGCTCTGGGGTTAACGCTTTGTCGGCAATCTCTTCAAAAATAGGATTGACCGAAAACAATATTGTTTTAATTTTTTTCTTTCGATAATAATCTATTATTTTGTGTTTGGCGATACTGCAAATCCAACTAAACTGGCAACACCGATGTTGGTAATTTTTTTCAGAATTCATTACTGCCAACATCACGTCATTAATTAGTTCTTCCACCACTCCCTCATCATCTATTTTTTGAGAGATAAATTTTTTCAGCCCGAAATAATATTTTTTATAACAATCTTCCATTGATAATGGATATTATATCGCATCCGACTTCTTCCTATTTTTATTTCATACCAAATACTTGATACTTAATACTAAATACTAATTTAGTTTATACTTAATTAATGCTCAGCAAATTTCATCCGTTATCAAAAATTAGTCACCAACTTCGACTTGATTTGTTGGATATGATTTATAAGTCTGGTAGTGGCCATATTGGTGGTTCTCTGTCCTCTCTAGATATTTTAATTTCTCTTTATCATTCTAATATTTTTGATTTTAAAAAAGATCATTTTATTCTTTCTGCGGGCCACCTAGCTTGTGGTCTCTACACTGTCCTAGCTTCTAAAAAATATTTTTCAAAAGACTTATTATCTACCTATACTGATTTTGATTCAATACTTCAAGGTCATATTTCAACAGACGTTCCTGGAGTAGAGTACTCTTCCGGATCTTTGGGTCAAGGTCTTTCGTTTGCAGCCGGCCTAGCTCTTGGCGACCCTAAACACACGACAATTTGTCTTACTAGTGATGGTGAGCACCAAGAAGGTCAAATCTGGGAAGCAGCCATGTTTGCCAAAAAATATAAATTGGGAAATCTAGTCAATATTGTTGATTATAATGGCATGCAAATCGATGGCTCAACTCAAGATATCATGCCCCTAAACAACTTAGCCGCTAAATACGTCCAATTTGGTTGGACTGTTACCACCGTCGATGGCCATAATTTCTTCCAGTTAACCAAAGCTCTAAATCTTGCTAAAAGCTCTGACTATCCAAATTGTATTATTGCCAAAACTGTTTTAGGTAAAGGAATTTCTTTTATGGAAAATAATTACAAATACCACGATGTTAAAAATTTAGACGAAAAAATCTATCTTGCCGCCAAAGATGAACTCAATCTCTAATTTTCCAGTTGAATCAATTCGCCAATCTTTCGGACAAACTCTTGACCAGTTGGCCAAAAACAACACCAGTATTTATGTCGTTAGTATGGATTTAAAATCATCCTTATATTTATCTGATTTTGCTACTCATTTCCCCGCTCGATTTATCGAATGTGGTATTGCCGAAGCCAACGCCGCCGGCATCGCTGCTGGTTTGGCCAAAAGTGGCAAAACAGTGTTTCTTTGCTCTTTTGCTTGTTTTTCTCCTGCCATCAATTGGGCAGTAATCCGTCAGTCAATTTGTTACAACAATTTAGACGTTAAAATTGTTGGCTCCCATGCCGGTTTAATGACTGCCGAGCTTGGAGCTACTCACCAAATGTTAGAAGACGTTGCCCTCATGTCTACTCTTCCCAATATGGAAGTTTTTGCCCCTCTTGATTCCCTCGAAACTAAAAAAATAACTTCGGTTTTGGTAAAAAGTCGTCGCCCGGCATATTTGCGACTAGTTCGGCCAACTACCCCAGTTTTATCCAATTCTAAGGTCAGTTTTACTATTGGTAAATCGACAATTCTAAAAAAAGGTAGAGATGTCACTATTATCGGTTATGGCCCAATTCTTGCTCAAGCTTTTGAGGCTCAATCAATATTACAAAATCAAAAACCAAGTATTTCTTTAGAAATTATTAATTGTTCATCAATTAAACCACTTGATTTTTCTACGATTTTAAAAAGCATTAAAAAAACAAAAAAGTTAATTTGTCTTGAAGACCACCAAAAAAATGGCGGTTTAGGTCAAGCTGTTGCCAGTTTCTTTCTGTCTTCAAAAATTCGTCCCAAGTTTATTCACCTCGCCGTCGACAATCAATTTGGTCGTTCTGCCAAAGATTTTCACCAATTGTATAATTATTACGGAGTTGGTACCAAAAATTTATTATCAGCTATTAAAAAAATTATATGATTCAAAATTTTGATGTAATTTCTATTGGTTCCGCCACCATCGATATTTTTGTTAAGTCACAAGATTTTATCTATGATAAAAAACTTCTCAGCCTCAAAGCCTCATCAAAAAATGAAATCCAAGAGGGTTTAATTTGTAGTGGGGGAGGAGCCACCAATTCGTCTGCTGCATTTTCTCGACTTGGTTTAAAATCTGCTTGTATTTCCCTAATAGGAAATAGTTATCTTAACAACTATATTTTTGATGATCTCAAAAAATATAAAGTTTACGAAAAATTTGTTTGTACTGATAAAACTAATCTTACTGATTTTTCTATTATTTTAGTCGCTCCCGACGGAACTCGTTCAATATTAACCCATCGGGGTAAATCATCTCTTGAAGAAAAAAATTTTAAATGGAATCAATTAAAAAATAGTAAATGGGTTTATATTTCTTCTTTAGAAGGTAATGTTGACTTGCTAGAAAAAATTATCGGATTTGCCCGCGAATTTAATATCAAAATTGCCCTTAATCCAGGCAAACGTGAATTATTAAAACCCAAAAAACTAATCCCTCTTGTTAAAATGGTCGATTTCCTTTCTCTAAATCTTGAGGAAACAGAAATGTTGTTTAGTGTGTCTCATTTTGATGATAGTCTTTTTGGTCGAGTCCACGATTTAAAAATCCCCTTTGTCACCATTACTAATGGTCGTCAAGGTGCTCATGTTTTGTTTGACCAAAAACAGTTTTATTCTCCTGCAGCTCAGTCAAAACCCCTTGACGAAACTGGGGCTGGAGATTCTTTTGGTGCTGCTTTTGTCGCTGCTCTAATACATCAAAAGCCTCCTCAAGAAGCTTTGTTCTGGGCAATTACCAACTCCGCCTCAGTCGTTTCTCATCTGGGTTCCAAACCCGGCCTTTTAAATCTTAAACAAATTAAAAAATAATGTCTTGCTATTAACTATTTACTACTTACTATTTATTTAAATAATTTAAAAATAATGTTTTACTACTAACTACTTACTAATTACTACTTACTA
>CAZCYK010000007.1:7974-19847 GCA_964502975.1 uncultured Gammaproteobacteria bacterium
TTACTATTTACTAATATATGCTTCCCAATCCCAAAAATAATAAAAACATAAACAACTTACTCCAAAACCCCCAAGAACCCGCTGTTGATGAGGCCCAAGTTAATCTAAAAAAACTTCAAGTTAAGCGTAAAATTATCATTTCCTCCTTAATTTTAACGGCTGGTCTGAGTTTTATTTTTTGGAGTTATAAATCAATTCAGAGTCTAGTTTCATCCCCTCCAAAATTTAATTTTAATATTAATCTTCCCAAATTTTCTATTCCTCAAAATACTTCGACCACAACCTCCAATTCAACCGAGTTGACAAAATTTATAAAAAAATCACCAGCCAATTGGTCGGCTTTTGTTAGTTTAGACACTGATTACTCTAAGCCAGTATTTGAATATCAGTCAACTCTGTTAACCACTGACAATAAAATAATTCCTATTGTAGACAAAATTAGCGCCATAAAAACATCTTCTCAGAGTTTAATTAATTTATCCTTACCCCAAGGTTTGTCTTTTCAAGAAATCATTGAAAGCTCAAATGGTATTTATTATCAAGGGTTGGTTCATCTTCCCAAAAATAAAATCTTAATTTTAATAAAAAACAACAACCCTATCAGTCCTTCGCAAATTCAAACCGAAGTCTCAACTCTGATTGATCAACTTTATTGGCATGCAGTCAGCTTTTTGGATTAATTTGTCACCACCGGAATCCCTGTTGGGCAATTGATCAAAATTTCACTCCCACTCACTGTCCATTCCCGTCTGCTACATATCTGTTTCTTTACTAAATTATTTGGAATTTCCCAAACAACATTTTCCTTATTCTCTAGCAAGCTTGTAATTGTTCTGTTCCAAATTGGAGTTGCCCCACTTACTCCCGATGCAACCCAACTCATAGGTTCACTATTATTATTACCCACCCATACTGCTACAAGTAACTCAGGGTTCCAACCGATACACCAATTATCTTTTAGATTATTAGTTGTTCCTGTTTTTACAGCCACTGTTTTATCTTTTATTACCAACTTAGAATTATTACCAAATATAGGTGACCTAGCCTGGTTGTCACTTAAGACATCGTTAATCATGTAAGCATATTCTGGTTCGATTATTTTTTTACTTTTTATTTCTTTTTGATATATTACCTCACCTAAATAAGTTTTAATTTCTAAAATTGGATTAATCTCAATTTTTTCACCCAAATTTGCAAAAATACTATAAGCCTGAGAAATCTCTGTCATTTTTACTTCTCCACTACCCAAAGCCAAAGATAACCCAAATCGGCTTCTATCTTGCCATGTTGTAATTCCCATATCTTGGGCTAGATCAATCATTTTGTTGACTCCATTTTTTTCCAATAATTTTACCGAAGGTACGTTTAGAGAAGAAGCCAAAGCGGTTCTTAGGGTAACGTTCCCCATGTATTTTCCATTATAGTTTTGAGGATTATAGGGTTTTTGGCCTTTAATTTGATACACCACTGGGCTGTCGTCAATAATCGACGCCAAGCTAAAGCCGTTTTTCAAGGCTAACAGGTAATTAATCGGTTTGATAGATGAACCAGGTTGTCTTAGGGCTGTAGTCACATTATATTTACCGTCAATGTCTTTGGCTAAATAATTTTTTGATCCGACCATTGCTAACACGTCGCCTGATTTTACGTCAATTATCAAAGAAGCCCCATTAGTAATATTTAATTTTTTTACTTTATCTATCTCTTGGGTTACTATTTCTTGAGCCATATTTTGAGTATCCAAATCCAAGCTAGTCTTTATGATTAAACCTTGTTTTTCCAAATTAGTATAGCCGTAATCAGTTTCTAGAATACTTTTTATATAAAAAACAAAATGAGGGGCTTGAATTGCTTTTTGGTTATTTTTAATGGTAATTTTTTCATTTAACCATCTTTCTGCTTCGGTGGTAGTCAATTTACCATTTCTTACCATTTCTTCAATTACTCGCTTAGCTCTTTTGAGCCCAAGAGATGGGTTGTTTCCATAGGGCGAATAAGAGCTTGGAGCTGCCGGCAATCCAGCCAAATAGGCTGCTTCAATTGTATTAATATCTTGAATGTTTTTTCCAAAATATTTCAGTGACGCTTCTTGAACTCCATAAGCCTCACCCCCATATGAGACTTGATTTAAATATCGTTCCAAAATTTCATTTTTACTTAGCTTATTTTCTAATTTAAAAGTTAAAATTGCTTCTTTGATCTTCCTTTCCAAAGTTTTTTCACTACTTAAAAAAACATTTTTGACCAGTTGTTGGGTTATTGTTGAACCACCCCTCGGTTTATCTTCACCATTTTTTTTAAAGTTATATTTAATTGCTGTCAACATTCCTCTAATCGACAATCCACTATGTCTATAAAAATATTTATCTTCAATTGCAATTGTGGCATCAACCAAAATTTCCGGGATTTTGTCCAAAGCAATCCATGTCCTATTTTCATTTTCATAAAATTTATAAAGTACCTTATTATTTCTGTCAGTAATTACTGTCGATAGTTTTGGTTGGTTATAGATTAATTCTATGTTAGGTAAATCTTGAAGAATTATTTTATAAAAAGCAATCGACCCTCCAACAATTACCAGAAACACACTCCCAAATATCCAGGCTAATGGTCTAATTTTTGTATTTACTTTTTTTCTTTTTTTAAATTTTATTTTTGGCCGCCTAAATTTAGAAACGTTAATTACTGGAATTTTTAATTTTGGTAATTTTAATTTAGGGAATCTAAAATTGGGATATTTAATTTTAGGAATTTTAATCGGCTTTATTTTAATTTTAGAAAATACAATTTTTAGATTTTTGACAAAAGGGGAGCCTATTGCGATTAGAATTTTAAAAATTAATTCTAATATAATCATTTAGTTTATTAAGCTTGCAGGTATTTTATTTTTATTTGGATCGTTTGGATCATCAGATTCAACTAGAGGACAGTCTAAACAAATTTTTACTTTTGTAATATCTTCGATTACTGTATGCTCTTGCCACTCTGCATTTGGAGCGACTTCATTGTCAACCACGATCCTTCCAGTGTCCTTATTTATAACTACATTTCTTCGTAAAATCTCTTGTTTGGTCGGTACATATTCTTTTTTAAAATATTCATAATGAGATTCACACCCTCCTTCAGGAATTGCTTTACCAGTCAAATTACATACATTCATTCCGACAATTCCTGCCGGTCTAACTGGCTTTTTTACTTCTTTATTTGCCAACAATTGTGTCATTATTTTATTCCAAATTGGTGCCGCCCCAGTGGTGCCCGACACCAGTCCTCCCATTTTAGAATTATCATTGTTTCCTACCCATGTTGTTACCACATAATCTGGGGTATATCCTATGGTCCAATTATCTCTCATATCATTAGTTGTCCCTGTCTTTACGGCTACTTCAGGGTGTCCCTTAATGTTTAGCATTGAGCCTCTGCCAAATACCATACTTCTGGCCCCATCATCTGATAAAATTTGCTGAATAATAAACCCAGTTTCTCGACTCAACACCCTAGTCCCAACCGTTTCTTTGTATTCTTCCAATACTTGGCCATTTTTATCAACTATTTTTAATATTGGAGTTAATTCTTGTCTAATCCCCATATTAGCTAGCACCCCAAAAGCTGTATTCATATCAGTCATCATTACTTCTCCACCACCCAAAGTTAAAGACAGTCCATAGTCAGAGGGGTTCTTAAAAGTGGTAATTCCCATCGCTGAGGCAGAAGCAACAAAAGTTTCTAGTGTATTTAATTTTAAAACTTTTACGGCGGCAATATTAAACGAATTTGCAAGTGAAGTTCTGATATTTTGTAGTCCATGATAAGCTCCTCCATAATTTGTTGGACAATAATTTTTTTGATTAATTTGACCAAAACAAGTTGGGCCATCGTATACCACCGATGCTGCAGTTACTTTTCCTGTTTCAATCGCCACAGCATAATTTAAAGGTTTAATTGATGATCCAGGTTGGCGAAGAGCAGTGGTTACGTTATATTTCCCATCAATTGTGTTTGAAAAATAGTCAATCGACCCCACCATAGCCAGTATTTGTCCAGATTTTGGTTCTGTTATCAAAGCTGCCCCGTTGCTAACCTTGTATTTATTTAATTTTTCTAATTCTGCCGCCACCGACGCCTCGGCCATTTTCTGAATATCCAAATCTAAACTAGTAATAATTTTTAACCCACCCTCTGTTAGTTTTTGAATCCCATATTTTTCGGTTAACAATTCTTTGACATAAAAAACAAAATGAGGTGCTTCAATTCCTGTTTTACTAACATAGTAATTTAACTCTTCTTTTTTGGCCAAATCATATTCTTCTTGGTTAATAAATTCCAGCTCCAACATTCTATCCAATACCATTACTTGTCTATTTTTTGCAGTCTCTGGATATGAAAAAGGGGAGTATCGAGTCGGTGATGCTGGTAATCCAGCAATCAATGCCGACTCCGCCAGGGTCAAGTCGCTAACATTTTTGTTAAAAATTCCCATCGCTGCAGCCTGGACTCCCCACAAGGTTCCTCCATAAGGGGTTTGGTTCAAATACATTTCAATAATTTTATCTTTACTATACATAATTTCTGTAGCTATGGTCAAAATTGCTTCTTTAACTTTTCTCGAAATTGTTCTTTCTGGTGTCAATAGAGCGTTTTTTACTAACTGCTGAGTTAAAGTAGACCCACCTTGTAATCTTTTTTTAAATATTGTTCTATATAAACCCCTAACCAGCCCTTTAACGTCAAATCCATTATGTTTATAAAAATTTGCATCTTCAATCGCCAGTGTTGCATTTATTAAACTTTTGGGAACTTGGTCTAGAGTCACCACCACTCTTCTTTTGTCAGCATAAATTTCATACAACAATTTTCCATTTCTATCCATTACTTGGGATGATTGAGGATACTCACCGCTTTCCAACTTGCTTGGGTTGGGGATATTATAAATTACATAAACAACAACCGCCACTAATACAACCAAAATGGCAACAACTAGCAACCATCGTTTTTTAATTTTTTTAAATCTTTTTTTATTCTTCATAAACATTTTTCTACGTTATTTATAAGTAAATTTTGAACATCATTGTCTAATTGTAAAAATTCAATTAAATGTTTGTAGGCTCTTGTTGCATCGTCAATTTTAATATTCATCTTCTTTACTTCAATATCTTTTTGATCTAAAGATATAACAATTTTTTTTGATTTTTCAAGTTTTAAAACAGAATCTTTTACTGTTTCATTGGCCAAAATTTCTCTGCCTTTTTTGTCCAATTTTATTGCCTCTTCCATCTTTTTGTCTGCGAGTAACAACAAAATGTTTGCTTTTTCTAGTGGGTTTTGGGTTAGATTTACCCAAAATTCATCACGAAGATTTTTTATAAAATACCAGGGACTGTCTGGTAAAGTATTAGTCTCTGGCAACTTATAGCAATGATTTTCAAACTCTCCCAAATCATTTTTTGATTGGAAATAAACTGGAACATTGCGTAAGTTGTCATAATTATTATTTTCTTGTAACCTATCTAACCCCGCTCTTATAAAAGAGATATATAAAATTATTATTGAAAAAGATAATATTGCTATTTTCCACCACCACTTCATGAACCTATTTTACCATTTACCTGTGGAAAAAAGCTTGGTGAAGTCCTATTTTTTCTTTTAATATTTTTGGTTTCATATACCAATATTGCGGCCAAAAATACAAATAATTAATTACTTTATCAAAATTATTTTGTCTTATTCTTGAATCTTGAATCTTAAATCTTAAATCATTTGTTTTACTCACATAGGGTGTTGCCACAAATTTAGCCGCCCAACCATTGGCCAATAGTAATTTTTCATAAGTATTATTTCTGTTAATCAATGGTTTTAGTAATATCAAATCAGTTGCACTATTTAGATTTTGACGGCCTTTTGGAATTTCTAAATAATTTTCGTCTAACCACAAATTGAAACAAAACTGATCCCTCGACTCAGTTTGGCCAAATTTACGATGAGGTATATTATTTTTATATATCCACCATCTCAAAAAAAATCTATTTTTCCACAAGCTATCGGATTTAGTAATTACCAACAAATCGATATCGTCATTTTTTTTTGGGTGACCAGTCGCCACTGATCCAGAAACTCCTAAAAATAAAATATCGTTAAATTTTTTATTAATTAGTGTTGCCAGTTTTTTTGCCTTAACTATTTTTATTTTTTCCCATTTATTGAATTTATTGTTCCAATTTAGTTTAGATATCTCTTTATCTATTAATTTTTTAGGATACACATTTTTGGATATTAATCTTTTTCTAATTTCACTTACATTTATATGGCTTCCAAAACTATTTGCATATTTTATTGTTTTTTTTATAGCCAATTTCAAACCCATAATCATATTCTATCTCAAAGACTCTCATTCTTGGTATAATCACACTTAAGTTTATGGTCAATAAAAAATCAAAAATTTATCGCCTTTGGGAAATGATTCCCGGGTTTTTTGCTTGGACAACTATCCTTTTTCCTATCTGGGGATCTATTTTTTTGCCCAAAGCAGTTGCTTATTTTGTTATCGCCTTTTTAATCTTTTGGCTGTATCAATCTTTTAAATCGGCTATCCTGGCAAGTGTTGGTTATTTTAAAATCAAAAAAGCTAAGAGTACTAATTGGCAAGAGTTGTTTCAACAAAATTTTCGTTCCTCTTGGACTAAATATAATCAAATAAATCATGTAATTATAATTTCTTCTTATAAAGAACCAGTTGAAGTTATTGATATGGCTATTGGGAGTTTAGCCACTCAGACCCAAATTGATCTAAAAAAGATCCATGTTATCTTAGGACAAGAAGAAAGAGCTGGAAAGGAAAACAACCAAGCAACTATTGATTTTTTTTCAAAAAAATATGCCAATGTTTTTGGTAATTTAATTTTTACCGAGCACCCTCCAAATATTCCAGGTGAGACTGCCGGCAAACATAGTAACGAAAGGTATGCAGCTCAGTATTTTAAAAAACATTATATCGATACCAAAAAATTTAATATTAATCATTTAACCTTAACAAGTTGCGACGTTGATACTTTGTTTCATCCAAATTACTTTGCGGCTCTCACTTATAGTTTTGCTTCAAATCCTTTTAGACACCAACGATTTTGGCAATCACCTATTTTTTGGCACAACAACATTAACCAAGTTCCGTTTTTAATTCGTATTATCGGGGTTTTAGGAAACGTAATTCATATAGCCAACATTCAAGAACCTGATGGTTTGTTTTTTAATTATTCTTGTTATTCATCATCATTTCATTTGATTGATAATAGTGGCTATTGGGATCCGGATATGATTCCCGAAGATTGGCATATTTTTCTACAGGCTTTCTTTGCCACTGGTGGCAAGGCTGCCGTTGAGCCAATTTTTTTACCAACCATAGTTGACGCTCCAGATGGAAAAAATTACTTTTCTGCCTTAAAAAATCGTTATAGTCAGTGTGTTCGTCATGCTTGGGGGGCTATTGATATTCCCTATGCTATTGAACAAGCCCGTAACCACCCTGAAATCCCTTTACTTACTCGATCATTGCGAATTTTTAAGCTTATACAAACTCATCTAATTTGGTCTAGTAACTGGTTTATTTTAACTTTAGGTACTTCTTTGCCAGTAATCCTAAATCCTAAATTTTTTCAAACCACCTTTGGCTACAATCTTCCAAAAATTTCCAATATTATTCTTACTATTTGTTTGATTCCTCTAGTAACTTTAATAATTTTAGATTGGAAACTCCGCCCTGAGCGACAAAAGAAAGGTTTTTTCAATATTTTAAAAAACATTCTTCAATGGCCCTTTATGCCAATTGCCACTCTAACTATGTCAGTTTTACCTGGTCTCCAATCTCACACTCGACTTTTTTTAGGCAGGGGGTTGGAATATAAAACCACCAAAAAAAAAGCCACTAAATAACTTTACTCATAACGGTTATAATGTAATCATCTAGTTTACAATTTTTTGATCAATTACTTAAAATAAATAACATGTCTTTTTTGCAAAACATTTTTGCACCAATTGCACATTTAGGACAATTCTGGCAACAAAGTTTTAATAGTAAGTTTTTTCGTTGGAATTTAGTTTTTATTGTTATTCAGCTAACCGTTCTAATTTGGCAGTTTGGAAACTTACCCCAACAAGTCCCACTGTATTATTCTCTCCCTTGGGGTGAATTACAGCTCGCTTCAGCCTCAACTCTTTTTATTATCCCCACTCTTTCAATTGTTTTATTTTTAGTGAATCATTTATTTGCTATAGGTTTTTCTCAAAAAAATATTTTATTATCAAATATGTTGATATTTACTTCACTCATTGTTTCGTTTTTTTTCCTACTAACTCTGCTTAAGATTATCTATTTGGTTGTCTAGTTATGACAAAGTTTTTTTTCTCAATTGTAATTTCTCTTTTACTGTCTTTAATCCTTACACCATTGGTCAGAAATTATTTTGTTCACCGTGGCTGGGTTGAAGACCCAAAAATTAAAAACAAAAAAACTAAAAACGCCACCGCAATTAGTCCTGTCCCTCGTGGTGGAGGTATTCCGATTTTTATTGCTATTATTGTCACTTGTCTGTTTTTTTTACCACTAGACAAACATTTGACCGGTATTATTATCGCCTCTTTTTTTAGTTTGATTATTGGCGTTTGGGATGACATCAAAGATATTAGCCCCAAACTTCGTTTAATAACCAATTTTATTACCGCCATTATAGTAGTTGGCTCAGGTATTGGTATTGCTTATATTTCCAATCCTTTTGGGGCAGGGGTGATCGACTTATCTTTCTTAACCATAAATTTTAATTTTTTCGGCCCACACAGTATTTGGGTAATATCCGATATTTTGGCTATAATTTGGATTATTTGGTGTATGAACATTGTCGGCTGGGCCACGGGGGTAGATGGTCAGCTTCCAGGCTTTACAGCTATTGCGGCTGTGTTTATAGGGATTGTCGGACTCAAATATTCTTCAGATATTACTCAGTGGCCAGTAATTATTCTTTCAGGGGCAGTTTGTGGGGCTTATTTGGGCTTCTTACCTTTTAATTTTTTCCCTCAAAGTGTTATGCCTGGATATAGTGGTAAAAGCTTAGCTGGGTTTTTTTTGGCTGTTTTGGCAATTCTGTCTGGGGCCAAGCTGGCCACACTTATTTTGTTATTAGGAATTCCCATGATTGACGGCATCATTACCATAATTAGGAGACTGTCTAAACATCAACCAATTTATCTTGGTGATGGTCAACATTTTCACCATCAACTTTTAAAACGTGGCTGGAGTCGCCGATCAATCGCTCTACTATATTGGTTTTTTAGTTTCATTTTAGGAATGTTTTCCCTTTTCCTAAACAGTTCCCAAAAATTCTATGTTTTCTTGGGGATTTTCTTATTGTTTTTTAGTCTGTTTATTCACTTTTCTCGCCGTAGCTAGCAGATATCCAGCCATTTTTACCCTCTCCTATGTCAATCTTGTACCACTCAGTATTTTCGTCTATCATTGGGTAAGACTCACCAGGAATTACTCGACCAACTTCTCTGGCTGCACTAGAGCTTGATTCTCTGACTCTCAACCACCCAGTTTCAGTCTCTTTAATTTTAATACTGATAGCCGAAATATTGCCAATTTCAGTCGAGATAGTCTCTGTTTTTTCCTTTTCTGGCTCAATAGTTATTTTTTCTTCTGGCAACACCGCATCGACAACCAGCTGATATTCCAACACTGATTTCATGAATATATCTATTGTTTTGTGATTTGGAAAACTAAGTGCTAAGTGTTTGTCGCCTTCACCGATATTGCTAATTCGAATTGGTGAAAGTCCTTTTACTTCGTTATCGATTACTACCGTACTTTTCCCAGGGGTAGTATTAATCATTATTCCAGCCTTATTTTTATCACCAGTTTTTTCCAAATACAAAATATAACCACCGCTAGACTCATTGTCTTCTCCAAATTCCCAATCGACTACGGTACTAATATTGTTTTGTAGTTTTATCTTTTTTGACCATTCTTTATCATTTGTAACTAGTTTTACCTCGACTTCTTGTGGTAACAATGACCTGTTTTTGTAGGGGGTCATTCCCATTTCTTTTCCATCAAGAAAAACCTTGGCTACTGGATAGCTATTTATTTCTATCGCCGATTTTCTAGCAACCAATGAGCAACCACTTAGAGATATACTTGATATTATTAGTAATAAGGTCAATTTCAATCGCATGTGTATCTAGTTTATCAAAAAAAATGAATATTAAATTAATTTATGAAAACTAAAAATCTTTTTTTATTTTTTTTAATAAGCTTAATTATTTCAATTCTATTAAGCTTACAACCCAGCTTTAAAACAGGTAACAATAGCATGAGCCCGATTCCAACTTATTTTCCCACCATTACATCCACCCCGACACCTTCCCCAACCGTAACTTTTGGTTTGATGGGCGATTTGGGCTTAGGCCGTCATATTACTTCGATAGCTAGATCAAAAAATGACTTTTCTTGGAGTTTTCAAAAAATTAATCATATATTGCAACAAAACGATTTCAATCTGGCCAATCTTGAAAGCCCAATTATAAAAGATTGCCCAAAAGGGGAAACTGGCACCTTTACTTTTTGTGGAGACACCAGGTTTTTGCCATATCTTTCTGAAAATAAATTTATTTTCAATCTGGCCAACAATCATATTTTTAATTATGGAAAGGACGGTTTTTCTCAAACCAAAAATTATTTAAACGATAATAAAATTGGTTATTTTTATTCTCATCAGCCCGACTCCGAGTTTTTCCAAAAAAATATCAATGGGATAAATTTTGGATTTTTAGGTTTTGACTATATTACCAACCCTAAGTTGGAGTCGGAGACTATCGTCGATTTGGTTAAAAAATATGATTCCTACGTCGATTGGCTAATTGTATCAATACACTGGGGAAATGAGTATCTACCTAATCCAGAGAAGTGGCGAGTTGATCTAGCCCATCAATTGGTCGATGTTGGTGCTGATATTATTCACGGACACCACCCCCATGTACTTCAACCCAAAGAAATTTATCAAGATAAGCCAATTTACTATTCCCTGGGAAATTTTATTTTTGACCAAGATTGGTCCATAGAAACTTCTACATCAGAGATAGTAAATATGACTGTTACTAAGACAACGATTATTGATCAAAAAATTATTCCTCTTACAATAAAACACAATTCTCAGCCACAGCCTACTATTTAAACCAATCCATTAATTTGCCCAACAGCCCTCTTTTTTCAACTTCTCCGTCTCCCTTTTTATTTTGGATAGTTTTTAATACATCTTCTGGTGTCAACACAATTTCGTACAATTTTTTCTCTAAAGGGTCATAATTAAGAGATTTTACCAGTTCTTCAACCACACTATTCATTTCTTCCCCAAAAAATATTAAAGGCTCGTGATGTCCAAAATCAAATTTAGCCATTTGCCAGCTTAAACCGATTTCTGACAAAGTTCCCACTCCACCATTAAAAATTACACATGCCTCACTAACTTCGATCAACTTATTGAGTCTTTCTGGATAATTTGATGTTGAATAAATTTTATCTGCCAAATCATGATTTTCTTTGTTGTAACCTTCAAAATTGGCTGGTTTCTTTTTTGGATCTAAGATAACAATTTCAACTTTACCGCCACCTGCTTTTGCTCCCAAAGTTGCCGCCAACATTATTCCGCCACCTCCACCATTTACTATTGTGTAACCATTTCTTGCTAACAATTCAGCTGTATTAAAAGCGTCAATAAAATGTTGATCGGTTTTTTTTGCCTCTGCGTCGCCATAAATTGCGACCTTTTTAATTATTTTATTAGTTTTCGCTAGCATATTTTATTTTTTTAATATTGTTTTCAACAATACCA
>CAZCYK010000008.1:0-14121 GCA_964502975.1 uncultured Gammaproteobacteria bacterium
TATTTCAAGATATAAATAAATTAGGTACAATAAAGCGAAACATAAAATAATAAATTGTTTTATTAAATAAACCAACTATGAATCAAGACTTAGAAAAAATAAAAATAGAATACCTTTCTAAAATAGATTCTTTGACTACGAATGATCAATATGAACAAATAAGGATTGAAATATTTGGCAGAAATGGAAAAATAAATGATCTTTTTTCAAAAATAAAAGATATACCATCTGAAAATCGTAAACAATACGGATCTGACCTCAATCAGCTCAAAACCGAACTTGAACAAAAATTAAAAGAAAAAAATATTTCTCCCCTTAATCAAGAAGAGATGTCCGCAGGACAGAAGGGTTTTGAAAATAAAAATATTTTTTCTTTACCAAAAATTGGTCACCTCCACCCAATTACTCAAACCGAAAGACAATTAAACGATGTTTTTTTAAAACTAGGATTTTCTCTTTATTGCGGACCAGAAATTGTTACTGATGAATTTAATTTTAAACGTCTCAATGTTCCCCCAGACCACCCTGCTCGCGACATGCAAGACACAATCTATATTAAAGAACCAGAATACTTATTACGAACCCAAACCTCGACTATAGAGGCATATTTACTCGCTCAAAAAGCCAAAGAGTTACCACTTCGAGCCGCATTTGCGGGATCTACTTTTAGAAACGAAAAAGTCAATCGTTCTAATCATTTTGTTTTTCATCAATATCAAGCGGTTGTTGTTGACAAAGAAATTACTATGAAAGATTTAATCGGTACCATGGACTTAATGTTTAAAACTCTTTACGGACCCGATGTTGTAGTTCGCTATCGATGCAAATATTATCCAGAAGTTGAACCAGGAGTAGGACCTGATATGCAATGTTTTAGTTGCCACGGAACTGGTTGCCCAATTTGCAAATACGCAGGTTGGATTGAAATGGGTGGAGCCGGCATGATTCATCCAAAAGTATTAGATATGGCTGGTATTAATCCAAAAATTTGGTCAGGCTTTGCTTTTGGTATGGGACTAGATCGTTGGACTATGGCCCAAAAAAATATTAAAGACATTAGAACTTTAATGGGTGGCAATCTGGCCTACAAACCAAATGAAAAATAAAACTTTATACTTTCTACTTTATACTTTCTACTAATTTTTATGAAACTAGTATATTCCCACCTCCAAAAATTTCTCCCAACACTTGATGTCAAACCTCAACAACTTCGAGACGACCTAACTATGATTGGACATTTTACAAATTATTTTGAAGAAATAGGAAACGATATAGTTTTTGACCTAGATATTAAGGTCAACAGGGGAGACTGTCTTGGTTATTACGGAATCGCCACCGATTTATCTGTTTATTACAATCTTCCACTGGTTACCAATATTTCTGCAGAAATTACCAATCAAGCAACAAGTAAACTTTCTATTAAAGTTGCCACCGAAAATGTTGTTCGAATTTTAGCTGTCAAATTTTCTCAATTACAAAACGCAACCTCCCCAATATGGTTACAAAATTTTCTTAAATGTCACCAAAGTAAGCCGATAAACCTAATTGTCGACCTGACAAATTACGTTATGTTTATGTACGGTATCCCATGCCACGCTTTCGACATTCAAAAATCAACCGAATCCCTAATTTGGGAAATGAATCCAAAATATCAAGAATTTATAAGTCTTGACAATACTAAATTGAACATAGACAAAAACATATTAATGATAAACAATGCCATAAAACCTTTGAGTCTAAGTTTTTGGGGAGGTAACAACTGTGCTATCGATCAAGATACCAAAGAAATAATTTTAGAAATGGCAATTTACAACCCCACTGTTGTCCGTCAAAATAGTCGACAATTAAAATCAATTACTGAAGCCGGCACTAGACTCGAAAAACAACTTGACCCAGAACTTGTCCCTTTAGCCTTCAATCACTTATGCAAACTAATTTTACAAAATTGTCAAGGTCAAATTACTTCAGAGTTCTTTGATTATTATCCAGAACAACTCAAACCAACTGTAATTAATCTTGGCCTCCAAAAACCTACCACTACTTCTGGTATTGAAATTCCTCATGATTTCATTATTGACTGTCTTAATCGCTTAAATTGTGTTGTTTCTCCTACGATCGATCACCAACAATCTACAATTTCTGTAATTCCACCAACCATCCGCCCAGATATTGCCCTCGAAGCAGATTTAGTCGAAGAGGTTGTTCGTTTTTGGGGTTACCAAAAAATCCCCACCAATCAACCCTTGCCTTACAAAAAAATTGATAATATTACTCCAAAGGAAATTTTTTTAATCAATAATCTCAAAGACAAATTAATTGATTTGGGTTATGATGAAATCCTCAGTTGGCCGCTAGTTAATCAACCCTCTAATCCAACAAATGTTGTCACCACTCAAAACAGTATCAATACCGAATCAATTTACCTTCGACAAAGCTTAGTTCCATCTTTAGTACAGCAGCTAGATCAATATCAAAGGTACAAACTTAATCATCCTCAATTTTTTGAAATCGGAAAGATATTTTTTAAGGAAGGGGACAGTTATGTTGAAAAAAATAGTCTTGGAATTTATCACCCCAATCCCAACCAACTAAATAATGATCTTCAATACCTCGACTTACCCCAAGATTCCAAAGATAGTTCCTTTGTTGAGATAACTATCGACAATCTACCCAAACTAAACGACTACCAATCCAAGGTCGTTCATCATTCTGCCTATGAATTGCTTTCCCAGTTAATTATCCTAGATGCTAATATTACTTTTGATTCTATCCAAGACCCCCAAAATCTTATCGAAAAATACACCCAGATAATTGGTTCAAAATATTTTTGGGAAATGGTTATTACCGATATTTACCAAGACACAACAAACCAAAAATATCGTTACACTCTCAGAGTGTCATATTTTAATATTGACGATAAAACTGCCAAAGAAATCCACTTAAAAGCATTCGGTTTGATATAAATTTAGTTCTATTTATATATTTTGATATATTAGCAGACAAAACAAGTGTTTGCTAACGTTACTAAGAAAAAATATTATACCTAAGGTTGGGGAAAAACTGTTGGTGAAATTCCGAGTGTTGGAGTAACAACAGTTGGAGCTATTGTCATTTTTGGTGTTGGAGTAACATCCCAAGCTGTGTTTACCCCAATTCTCGCTTCTCGTTCTTGACTATTCCCATCCCTGTCTGTAGCTTTTACTTTAAGTAAGTGAGGGCCATCAGGTAATGTTAAATTCATCTCAAAAGGTCTTTCAGTCCATGTTTTCTTTTCATTTCCATCAACCCACAGCTTAACCTCAACTATCTTTTTTACTGAATTCGTATTAACCCTCACATCAAAGGTACTCCCCACGGTAGATTGATGACCCGGACTGTCAATTCCAACATTTACCAAACCACCCGTATGACAAAAATCACTTGGAGGATTATATTTATCCTTATCAGGTTGTTGATTTATCCAACCATCAATTCCTTCTTGCCAGCGATTCTTTCCATCTGTGGAAAACACATCATTTTCTTTAAAAGAAAAGAATTCTCTTTCGTCATAATTATTATTCGCTACATCGTCTGGGGTTGCCAAACCATTTTGGTCTTTACACACTTTTAATTTCAAATGAATCGGATCAGAAATCCTTGGTTGAGTTCCATCGATAAAATATTCACTTCTACTGGCAAACCCATCATGAGCCAAATAACCCGACACTTTATCAACTTCTAAATTAACTATTTGATTAGGGATAGGAAAATCTACTTTTGTCATTTTGGGCAATTTAAAAGTCATAATTTTCTTCCAAATTGGTGCTGCCCCCGACACCCCCGACACTAACTTTCCCATCGGCGTATTGTTGTTGTTACCGACCCACACAGCTGTTAGCAAATTTGGAGTCCAACCAATTGTCCAATTGTCTTTCTTTTCGTTTGTAGTCCCAGTTTTGGCTGCCACCTGATAACCAGGTACTTGTAATGAATTAACTGCTCCAAAAGTTAATTGTCGAGCATTATTATCTGATAGTATGTGAGAAATGATAAATGCCTCTTGAGGAGTCATCACCTTTTCTCCAATGCCTTGTTTAAATTCCTCCAAAACCCGACCATCTTTATCTTCTATTTTCAATACGCCTATTGGATCCATCCTTTGACCATCATTAGCAAATGCAGTATAAGCCGAGGCTAGTTCAATCATTTTCACTTCCGCTCCACCCAAAGTTAGTGACAATCCAAATCGAGACAAATTACTTTTGGTAGGTTCCAGTGTTGACAATCCCATTTTGTAAGCCAAAGTTAACATATCTTGCACTCCTACGTTAGCCAAAGTTTTGACCGCAATAGTATTAATCGAGTTACCCAAAGCATCTCTCAAAGACATTGGTCCATTATATTTACCAGTATAATTTTGTGGAGAATAGTCTTTTTGTCCTGGACTTGTTGAGGGAAATGTCACAGGTGTATCCATAATCATTGTAGCGGCCGTCCACCCTTCTTTAATGGCTGCCAAATAAGTTATTGGCTTTATTGATGAACCAGGCTGTCTTAATGCTTGAGTAACCACATTAAACTTACCATCTGTTTTGTCCGACCAGTAATCTCTAGACCCCACCATTGCCAATACCTGACCAGTTTTGGGGTCTAACACTAGAGCCGCACCATTTGTAATCTCTAATTTTTCAGTTTTATCTATTTCTTCTGACACAATTTCTTGAACTTTATCTTGTAATTCCAAGTCTAAAGTTGTGGTAATTTTTAAACCTCCACCCTCAATTACGTCTTCGCCATATTTTTGAGCTAACAAATCTTTTATCCAAAAAACGAAATGGGGAGCTTTCATGGTTGAATTTTGTGCACTAAATTTATAGTTTTTCACTTGCTCAAATGTCTCATCAGCCAATTGTTGACTAACATATCCGTCTTCAACCATTCTATTTAATACATGTTTCGTCCTGTCAACATAAGCAGTCGGAGTTTTTGAATAAGGCGAATAAACACTTGGCAGTTGAGGTAAACCAGCAAGAATTACACTTTCAGCCAAATTAAGTTCTTTTACTGGTTTATTAAAATACTGTTCGCTTGCCGGACCAATTCCCCACGAGGCCCCTCCATAAGGAACTTCATTTAAATACATTCCCAAAATCTCATCTTTACTATATTTAGCATCAATTTGGATTGATAAAATTAACTCTTTAATTTTTCGGTTTACGGTTCGATCCGTGGTTAACAACACTGTTCTAGCTAGTTGCTGAGTTAAAGTCGAACCTCCAGTCACTTTTCCAAAATAAAAAAAGTTTTTAATAATTCGCAATGGTGTAAGAGGATCAAATCCTTTGTGTTTATAAAAATCTTTATCCTCAACCGCAATGGTAGCCTGTTTCAAATAATCAGGAATATTTTCAAACAATACTGGGTCGCGCTTACCTTCATCATAAATATCATACAGAATATTACCGTTTCTATCATATAATTTACTCGAATAACCATCTCTTCTAACCACTTTTTCTGGTGAAGGTAAGGCCCTAGAATACCAGACAAATAGTCCCACAATCATTAATATTCCAATCGACATCAAAATCAAACTAACTTTAAAAAAATTAAACCAAAAGTCTTTACTCTTTATTAATTCTTTCAAATTAAAATTCAACTTTAAATTGTTTATAAATCTTCTAAATCTATTTCTGGCTATCATTTTTTAATTAATTAAAACCATTAAAAATGGAGCTACCCCCGACAGCAACAACACCACCAAGGTTATTACTAAAACTATTTTTACTGTAGTCTTTTTCTTAATTCTCATGAGTTTATGATAGCATAAATTCATGGACAGCCTTACTCAAATTCCAGGTATTGGAACAAAAACTCTTGCCAAATTAAAAAAATTAAATATCTCTACCCCAAAGGACTTACTCTACCATTTTCCTTACCGTTATGTTGATTTTTCCCATATTACTTCCATAAATAATGCGAGTGAAAATGAAGCTGTTACTATCACAGGTAAACTCTTAAGCTTCCAAAATATTTTTACCAAATCCCACAAAAATATCCAAAAAGCAGTTCTAGTAGACAAAACAGGTCAAATTAATTTACTTTGGTT
The DNA here is from genome assembly GCA_964502975.1 of uncultured Gammaproteobacteria bacterium. Lineage (GTDB taxonomy): Bacteria > Patescibacteriota > Microgenomatia > UBA12405 > UBA12405 > WARW01. The sequence goes on from CAZCYK010000008.1 coordinate 6,086, forward strand.
TAATCAACCTTATTTATCCAAAAATTTTAAAGTAGGGGATACTTACAGTTTCGCTGGCACAATTTCTCTTTTTCAAAACAAAAAAACAATTATTGGTCCAATTTCTGGTCAATATCATACCGGGAAGATAATTGCTATTTATCCCGAGACTAATGGTCTAACCTCAAATTGGTTTCGCAAAACTATTCAAAATTTTTTACCCCAATTAATTGATAGCACCACTGACAATCTTCCTTTGGATATCATTAAAAAATATCAACTTTTTGACACACCAAAAGCATTAACCCAAATTCACCTACCTTCAAATCTTAGTTTATTAGAACAAGCCCGACACCGATTATCAATTGAAGAAGTATTATCACTCCAAGCCAATTCTTATCTTTCTAAAAAACAGTGGTTAACTAAAAAACCTCAAGTAACCCTTGAATTTAATCCTCAAATTGAACAAAAAATCAATAAATTAATTGATAATTTATCGTTTAAACTAACAACTTCTCAAAAAAAAGTTTGGCAAGAAATCAAAAATGACATTACCAACCCCGATAGAGTCACCAATCGGCTACTACAAGGCGATGTCGGCTCTGGAAAAACAATCGTTGCTCTCTTGGCTTGTTATCTAGCTCATTTAAACCAGTCACTTTCAATACTTATCGCTCCAACCGAAATTTTAGCTCAACAACACTTCGCCACTTTCCAAAAAATATTAAAACCATTCAAAGTACCTATTTTTCTTCTTACTGGTCACCATAAAATTGAGCGGAGAGAAATCCCGCTACTACGGAATGCCATTATTGTAGCCACCCATGCTGTAATTTATCAAAAAGAAAATTTAACTCATCAAGTTGCCCTGTTGGTTATCGACGAACAACACAAATTTGGAGTCAAACAACGTTCTTTTTTAGGTAATTTAATTTCTTTACCGCATTGTCTAACCATGACTGCCACCCCGATTCCTCGAACCATCAGTCTAACATTGTTAGGAAATCTAGACCTGTCAATTATTGACTCTCTCCCAAAAAACCGTTTATCCATAAAAACATTTTTAGTTCCTCATCTAAAAATTCCCAAATGCTATCAGTGGATTCAAGAACAAATTGTCAAAACAAAATGCCAAGCTTTTATTGTCTGTCCCTTTATTGATATTTCAGAAACTATGCAAAGCGTAAAATCGGCTACGGAGGAGTTTAAAAAATTATCAGCCATATTTCCAAAATTAAAACTAGGACTACTTCATGGAAAAACAAAACCAAAAGACAAAGACAAAATCATTTCTGATTTTCAAAAAAATAAAATCAATATATTGGTTACCACTCCTATTATAGAAGTTGGAGTAGATATTCCCAACGCTTCCATCATGATTATCCAATCAGCTGAAAGATTTGGTTTATCTCAACTCCATCAACTTCGCGGCCGAGTCGGTAGGGGATTACTCCAAAGTTACTGTTATCTTTTTACTGAGTCTCAAAACGACAAAGCTCAAAACCGGCTCAAATTTATGGAAAAAAATACTAATGGTTTAAAAATTGCTGAATACGACCTTAAAACAAGAGGTCCCGGCGAAGCTTTTTCTGTTGTTCAACATGGTTTTCCATCACTCAAGCTCGCTAGCTTTTCCGACATAGAATTAATCAATCTCAGTCAAAAAATCTTAACCGATTTAGTCAAAGATAAAAAATTCGATCTAAATCTCCTTATTTCCAAAAACTTACCAAAAGAAAATATTGTAAGTAATTAACATGAAATTAGAAATAATAGAAAAACAAATTAATCAAAAAGTTATCGAATATATTAATGACACAATAGATATTAACAATCTTGTAAACTTTGTTAATAAATTTGATCCAAAATATATTTATAAATATTTAGAAAACCCTAAAAAAATCAACTTAGGACATGTTATGGACATGATTCAAGAATACGACTTTTATAAAAAAAACAGTAACGAACAAATAGTAATTGATGAAATTATCAAATATTCGAAAAATATTTAACAATAATTGTATATCTTAAGGTCTTAAATGAATAAAAACGATTTATATAATACATTAGTCAAAAGATATAGAAAAAGAATGATTATCTTTGTGACAAAGATATATTATTTAAAAACTTATCTTAATTAACTTATACCATTGCTTATTGCAACGTTTTTACAAAATTATTTTTACAACACAGAATAAATAATTAAATTTTACCCTTCTCACTTTTTAATAATTTTCTGATAGAATACTCCATATGACAGCAGTACCAAAACATTGGCCATCTAGTCGCCGACAAGGCAAACGCCGTGCCGCCGATTCCGGTCCAAAATTAATTAAACCCGTAGTTTGTAAAAATTGTGGCCAACCAAAAATGGCTGGTTTTCAGTGTCCTAACTGTAAACAGTGAAAAACAAATTTGACCCCCGCCATCTAAAAAGAATCGCCAACATTCAAGCTCTTTTTGCTTGGAGCTGTGGCAATAACGCCCCAACAACCGAAGACTCACCAAAAATAATTAAAACTATCCCCGAGATTGATCAAATTATTCAAACCAACGCACCCAAATGGCCGATTGACAAAATCAATCGTGTTGACCTTAATATTCTTCGTTATGCTTTCTGGGAACTTTTGTATTTTAAAAAAAATCCCACTAAAGTAGTTATTGATGAAGTTATTGAAATTGCCAAAGAGTATGGCACCGACACTAGCTCTAGTTTTATAAACGGAGTAATCGGTTCTGCTCTAAAAAACAATGAATCCACTACTTGATGAACTCCAACAACTAATTGGCTACCAATTTAAAAAAATTGATTTTTTAAAACAAGCCCTGGTCCACCGATCGTCCCTAAACGAACACAAAGAATTTATTGAATCCAACGAAAGATATGAATTTTTAGGAGACGCAGTGCTGGAACTTTGGGTCTCCGACAGGCTTTTTAATCTTTTCTTAGAATTTGATGAAGGAAAACTAACTAATTTACGTGCCCTAATTGTCTGCACTGACAATTTAGCCAAAGTCTCAAGTGGTTTCGATTTAGGAAAATTTATTTTTCTGTCTCATGGAGAAGAAAATCATGGTGGTCGACAAAATATATCTATTTTAGCCGATACTTTCGAAGCAATTATTGGATCTGTTTATTTAGATGGGGGAGTTAAACAAGCTTTTAAAGTCCTTGACCTTCATTTAAACCCAAGCATTGTCCAATTCTCAGCCCAAAAAATCTACAAAGACCCAAAAAGTATTTTTCAAGAAATAGCTCAATCGCTTAAAGGTTTCACTCCGAAATACAAAACTATATCAGAGTCAGGTCCAGATCATCAAAAAAAATTTGAAGTCGGTGTTTATGTTGACGACCAACTCATCGCCACCGGTAGTGGCAACTCAAAACAAAAGGCCCAAGAAGCTGCTTCTCTGTTAGCAACTAAAATTTTTAATAAAAAATAATTCACATTTTTTTTACTTTTTACTTAATACTTTCTACTTTCTACTTAATACGATATAATCCTTTACATTATGATCAAAGTTAAACTTTTACCACGAGGTAAAAAACATCAAATTACATATCGAATTGTCATCGCCGAAGACCGTAGCAAGTTTGATGGCAAATTTATCGATGACTTAGGCTTTTATACACCTCAAACCAAGACTCTTTCTATTGACAAAGATAAACTAGTTGATTGGCAAAAAAAAGGCGCTCAGTTAACCGTTGGAGTCGATAAATTATTAAACCCCGATAAATACCCTAAAAAAATAAAAGTTAAAAAAGAAGAAAAAGTTAAAGAAATTAAAACAGAAACTGTTCCAGTAAAAGAAACTAAGGCTGAGGAAACTACAACGGAAGAAATAAAAAATTCTGAGTCTGTCGAAACTCCCACAGTCAGTGATGAAGCTTCTACTGAAGAACCAACTAAACCAGAGGAACCTAAATCCGAATAACTTCTAAACTATTAATCTATTAAACTAATCAACTAAATTATGAATTCTTTAAAAGACACTCTTCAATATATTCTTTCTGCTATCACTCAGCCCCAAGACAAAGTTACAGTAGAACAATCAACAGAAAACGAAATTGAAATTTTAGAAATTATTGCTCCACAAGAAATAGTAGGTAAAATAATTGGTAAAGAAGGGAAAATAATCAAATCAATTAGAACCATTCTTAGTCTTTCTTTCCCTCAAAGTCGATTTATTGTCAAAATAAAAGACTAAAAAGGGTTAGCTCGATCATATTCAACAAAATCACCCCCATCTAACTCACTTAATTCCTCTGGACTTACGCTCTTGTCATACTCACTAATTTTAGCTAACAAATCCGACTCTTCTTTTGTCAATTTCAAATCATTTAAGGTTAGTTTTTCATAATTAGTCTCCATGTTATCAGCCATATAATATGAGGAAATCGACATTTTTAAGGTAGAAACAGCCCCCTGTTTAGTTGTCTCCATACTGTCTATAAATATTATTGGCAAACTATTTTCCAAACCATTTATCAAATCGACAAACTTTTCACTTGGACCAGAAATCTCAACATTTAGTGGCAATTTTGTTGCCATTTTCTTCTCAGCAACCTTTAGTGACTCTTCTTCGTCTTTAAGGTCACTAATACTTAAAGAAAAGCTCACTATATTGTATTCGTATTTACTAAGAATATTTCTAATAACATTTACTAATAAGTAAGAGTTTTTTTCTGGTATCACCGCACTGGATAAATAATCAGAATTTTGTTTCAATTGAAACTGATCAATCGATAAAATATAGTCTCTTTTTTCATCTGTCGATTTTATTTGTGCCCTCACCATATCGCTTGAATTATTCAAAGATTTTAATGATTCTATCCTCGGCATGATTAACCAGCCTATACTTGTCAAAAAAAATATTATTACTACCAAAGGAAGTAAAAAGAGTTTTATCAAACTACTACTAACCCCAAAAATTTTTTCCGGTATGTTGAATGATTTACTTTTTTTCATAACAAAATTACCTCCATAACAAAATTCCAACCTTTTGTTTTATCCAATTCCAAGCTAAGAAGCTTTGCCGATTTAAAACCCTCAACCCTCCCTTGATTAATGTCATCAATTTTTATTTCCACCTCATCAAAATCTTTTTGTGCTGGTACCGAGGCCTCAATTTTATATATCTTTTTATCTTCAAGGTCAAAACTGTCTATTATTACTTTTTCCGAAAATATATTTTTTATTTTTTCCATAGAACTTCCATATTCAAACCTACTCATTAATACTGTAGCAACAATTTTAGCTTGATTTTTAACTTTTTGACTTATTATCACATCTCCCGCCAGGCTTTTATATTGATCAATTGATTTTTTATAATTTTTTTGAAGCTGATTCAGTCTTAACTGCCCTAAAAGACTTAACCCTAATAAGATAATCACTCCCACTAACCAAATACCACTTAATACCCATAAAAAATTATTTATTAATTTCTTAAGACGCATTCTTTCTGCCTGAAATTTTGCTTCTGAAGGTAATAAATTTAAATCGCCCATATTATTATTCTCTTAATGATAACCCAACTGCTAAACTAAAACGACATCCTTCAACATTCAAATTAAAAGGTGATTGTATTTGTGTCACGTCAATATTGACAAATGGTTGAGAAATTTGGACTTCCACTCCCAAAATTCTTGTCAATTCTTCAGCCATTCCAGGCAAATTGGCACCTCCTCCACTTAAGACCAACAATTGGACTGATTTCCCTCCACTATCTTCAACAAATAAAGCAATCGCTTTTCTCACCTCATCAGTGATGCTATTAAACACTGGCATAGTTGCTACTCTTATTTTTCCCTCCAATTCTTCCTCTTTAATACCGTAAGCCTTTTTATATTCCTCTGCCGACGCCAAATCTAATCCTAAACCCAAAGATACAGCCCGAGTAAGCGATTCTCCTCCAACCGGTAATGACCTAGAAAAGTAGACATTACCCTTGTGAACATTAAAAATATCAGAAAACTTTTCTCCTATATTTATTATTACCAGTCTTTCAATTGTAGACAAGCTGTTTCTGGCTACTCTTCTAAAAGCCACCGCTGGAGATTCGAGTGCCATCATTTCTAAACCTAAACCCTTGAACAATTTAATGTAATTATTAATTAGTTCGTTTTTGGCAGCAATTACAAATACTGTTAATCGTCCTGCTTCATCTTTATCAATTATTTCATAGTCAAGAGATACTTCCTCAAGTGGATAGGGGACAAATGTCTCAGCCTCAAACCTCAAAGCATCCATTATTTCTGAGTCTTTTAAAGGCGGTAATCTAACCAATCGACTAATTACTTCATTTTCAGGTAAAGACGCCACCACTTGCTTGTTTTTCATTTTATTGTCAGCAATAATTTTCTTAATTACTTTTCCAATCGCCTCCCATCTTTTTCCTGGATCATTTTGAGAACTTTCCGATAATCCTAGTTTTCCTTCTCCAATGCCATCTAATACCAATTTTTCTTTGTTTTCTTTGTTTATTGAGACAATTTTTACACTACTTTGACCAATGTCCACACCCAAAATATTATTCATATATTCAGTATAACAAAAACTAATTCGTGACAGAACCTTCAGAAACTACCGGTTCAAGTAAAAAGGGAATAACCAATCGATAAGGTCGATCTATAGTAACCAGATTATTTACTTTGCCCACCACACCTATTGACTTAATTTTTATCCCTTGAACAGGGAAATTTTGTCTACCTTTAATACTAATTTTTACATCATCCCTTACCGGCGTAACTACCATTAAAACCGAGTTTGCCCCCACGGTGTATTTTAAATTATAATTATTTCTACAATTAGTTGCCCCTCCGCTTGTTGTCAAAACAGGATTAGATCCATCACCCCTAACCACTCGATAATTCAAGCCTTCTTTATAAAAATAATCTATTTTCAATTGTGTTACCGAAGTTCCACTAACACAAATATCAATTGTACTATCCTGACTACTAAAAAAACTTGTTCCAATATCTCCGTTTTCCGTATGGTTTACTAACCAAAAAAACTCACCATTTTCTGGCCCAACCACCCGGTTAAAAGAAAGTGTTTCTTGATTCCCCAAATCTTCTGTAGTCAAAGTCGAGCTACCCTCAAAAGAATCTGTATTACCATACTCTGTTTCACCCGTCTTAAGATAATATTCTATTCCTGATTCAGCCGCATTAAAAGCTCTTTTTAATAATTCCTGGTCAGTATCGATTGATGTTTCAACAGTTGCCTGTCTAGCCGCCGACAATCCCATGGTTAGCACCAAAACCGAAGCCAATAAAACCATCAACACTATTTGCCCACCTTCCCGATTGCGAAGTTTTTTATTCATAATTAATCTTATCATTTTTAATTATAAATTCTTAGTTCCTCGTCGTTACACTAGTATTAAAAAATTGCGTCGAAGTAACTCCAACAGTAGTTGTTCTCAATCCAAATTTGAAATCTACTCCAGTAACTTCAGACGTCCCAACTTTTGTAGTACAAACTACAAAATCTTGACAACTTGAAACCGTAATTTCACCACTATTTAAATTCACAGTTCTAGCTGAAACAGAAGCAATATTACCACCAAGACATCTCAAATTAGTTACTTCTTTATCATTTCGATTTACAATTGTAACCGAGGTTCCACCGACTCCACAAACAATACTTTTTGAATCGCTATTAAAAATGTTTCTTCTTAATTCCGCCATGATACTTGCTCCATTTTCACTCAACTTATTATTTGAACCAACTTTGTTTTGAGTTCGAAAAGTTAACAATATTGTTGAAATTACGGCCACAATTATCATTCCAAAAGAACCAACCACTACTACTATTTCTATCAAGCTAAAACCAAAATTTCTACTATGTTCTTTTTTGTTAAACCAAAAACTATTTTTATAAAAACTCATTTATTTATTAATAATTATTTGAAAAAAACCTTTGTACTACCAATGTCTGGCTATTACCCCAACCAACAGTTATCAGAGCATTTGCACAAGTCGCCAAGCTAGGAGGGTTACTACAATCACCTGTATCTATCTGAGTATATTCAACCATATAAGTATATTCATC
>CAZCYK010000008.1:14221-16649 GCA_964502975.1 uncultured Gammaproteobacteria bacterium
TGCTTTTTGAAAAACCAAAATTTGCTGATGAAGAAACACCAATTCCACTATTAATATCTATTTTCATTTTTGAATAGGGTGGGGCAGGAAAGGTTGTCCCTACACTATCGACTCCTACAATAGTAACCTCATTGCTCGAAAAAATAACCCTTGTATATTCCAAATTTACAAGGCTGTTGGGTAATTGTTTAGTAATAGCCAAATTTCTGGCCAATTTTATATGGTTACTTACCTCCTGTCGAATTGATTCTAATTTTTTTGTATCGTTAAAACTATTTAAAGACATCGCTCCTACTCCTGTCAAAACCATAATAACAGTAACAGCTACTATTAACTCAATTAATGTAAAACCACCCGCCCGTCTAAATACAAACGAAGTAAGTTTTTGTCGGAGAAATTTTTTTTTCACTTTAAATAAGATAACTAGGGATTCGTTAATCTATAATTGCAAACTTTATTAACGCCTGAAGTATTTATCGTTATTGTTGACGAGTTCGTTGACCCCAAATCTTCCATAGACGCCCCAATTTCATATGTCGTTGTAGTTATTCGTCGAAATCCATAAGTAGCTTTTGTTTTTGGATCTAATGGTTCTTTATCTAGATAGGTCGGTGCCAAGTCGATAATACGAGTTGGATAAGTACTCCCAATTTGTCTCGCCGCCTCCAATGAAATTCTAATTTTTTCCAAATCAGCAGTTCGCCGACTATCTCTCGTTTTTTTGTTTAAACCGCTATAACTAACCATTGCCACACCCGTCAATACTGCGATTATTGAAATGCTTACCAACAACTCGAACAACGTAAAACCAGTTTTATTTTTATTATTTTTTGTTTTCACTTTATAACTTTATAACTTTATAACTTTAAAAACTCTACTGTTGATTCTTAACACAAAAAAATCCTGAACTATTAACAAAACTACACTGGTTGTTTTCAGCATTACTATTTTGAGTTTTCTCCATTACTGCACAGACACAATAATTCGTTGTCGTGTTGTTATATGTACTATAAGTTTTTCCCACACCATTAACAATTTGGGGGTCTCCGGGAAATTTTTGTAACACTACTTGATTACTCGCTATCCAAGCTCCCGCTGTTGTTCGATAATTAGCTGCCGATGGATAACTCCCGCTTAACAAATAATACTGCTCTGCCGCATTTTGAATCGCTTTTAAGTCAGCTATTCGACGTTGGTCTCGACCTTGTTTTTGAGCATTTGAAAAACTAATTGATAATACTACTGACAAAATCGCGATAATCGAAATCGAAATTAATAATTCAATCAGGGTAAAACCTTTTTTTGTTCTTATATCTTTTATCATAAATCTTAAATCTAATTTAAACTTCCAGTTGTTCCCACATTTGAACTAGTAACAATGTAACAACAACCATTCTCAATATCATAGTTTAAATCTTCGCAAACATCCATCAAGACACAGTCTTTGTCCTCATCATTTTCCAAATTTGTAAACAAACGAAACGATTTTTTACTTGGCTCTCCAAGTTCGTATTTTATCGGAACCATATTGCCACTCTCCACAGGAACTTTTTTCATATAAACAATTCCATCTAATGCAAATTCTCCGTTATTAATCCAACTACCTTCTTCTGGGTAATTTCCATTGTCGGCGTAATACGAATTTAGAGCATCTGATATCGACTTTAAATTAATTTTTCGGGCTGCATCTCTAGCACTTTTTTGAGAATTACTATAACCACCCGCTAATACCGCACTCAAAATAGCAATTATCGAAATCACCACTAACATTTCTACTAGAGTAAAACCAAATCTTTTTTTATCTATTTTTTTCATTATTTTTTTTGCTACTTACTACTAGCTAATAAACTATTTACTAATCTAATTTGCACAGACTGCGTAAATCATAGGAGCTGTTGGTGCAATTCCACAATTAACTTGTGACATTTCATCATCATTTCCAGCACCAGCCTCTAATTGAACCGTCAATCTAAATCCATCACCACCAGAAACTTGAGTATAACCTACCCCTGTCATATCCCCCAAACTAGCAATATAACCTCCAGAAACCAAATCATTCAAACTAGGGCCAGGCGGATAGGCCTGATTATCATTGTAATAAACCCTTAAAGCATTTTTAAGACTATTTAAATTCTGAATTTTTTGAGCATCACGAGCCCTTTCTCTCGATCCTACAAAATTCATTACCAATACCGTCGTCAACACTCCAATTATCGAAATCACCACTAACAGTTCAATCAAACTAAACCCTTTATTTTTTTTCATTAATTAATTCTACTCACAAAATGAAATTCATGCAAATTAAATCTCAATTCTTTTATCAGTCTATCTATGCTTACTACTTGCTACTTACTACTTGCTACTTGCTACTTACTACTTATCTACTTATCTACTTATCTACTTATCTACTTATCTACTTATCTACTTA
>CAZCYK010000009.1:0-16236 GCA_964502975.1 uncultured Gammaproteobacteria bacterium
TGGGCCAACTACAAATTTGGCTGTTTTAGACAGAATCAGACCTGATTTGATAGTAAAAATTAATCGAATTATTATCTTAGGCGGAGTCTTTTTTGAAAAAGGGAATATTACTCCAAAAGCTGAATTTAATGTTTATTCTGACCCGGAAGCATTAAATAGTGTTCTCACTTTTAAAGTTTCTAAAACATTAATCCCAATTAATATTTGTCGTAAAGTTATGTTTAATTTAGAAGATTTTAAACAAATAAATAATAAAAAGATATCGAATAATTTTAAACAAATCACAAAAAATTATATTAATTACTACAAATATGACAGAAATTATGGCAATTTTAAAGGTGGAGTAATGTATGATCTTTTGGTTACTAGTTTTTATAAGAATTCAAATATTTTTCAATTTGAAAATCAAAATATATCCGTCAGTTCAAAAGGACAAACACAAATTAGATTAAATCAAACACCTAATTGTAATCTTGTAACAAATGTAAACCCCCAAAAAATAAAGCAATTATTTTTTAACTCCGTAAATACTAGCTTTAGTAATTAATTCAATATTAAATGTTAAAATCAACTATGAATCAAACAAAATTAAATTTACCTCGACGAAGCTTTAGCAAAGGCGGGCCTCAAACACTCAAAGGTTTTCGAGATTTTTTACCCTCCGATATGGTGGTACGTAACTTTGTCAAAAATACTTTGACCCAAGTTTTTGAAAACAGCGGTTTTCTACCCCTAGAAACCCCCGCACTTGAATACGCCTCAATTTTGAAAGGTAAGTATAGCAATGAAACAGACGATAAATTAGGCTATTTTTTCAAAGATAATGGTGAAAGAGAAATCGGGCTTCGTTATGACTTAACTGTCCCTACTGCCAAAGTTTTAGCTATTTATAACAACCAAATTCAGCTCCCTTTCCGTCGTTACCAAATTCAGCCAGTCTGGCGTGCTGAGAATACCCAAAAAGGTCGTTATCGAGAGTTTATCCAATGTGATATAGATATTTTTGGCACCAATTCCCCTATTGCCGATGCCGAAATAATTTCTCTTATTTACACTGGTACCCAAAAATTAGGTTTTAAAAACTCAATTATTAAAATTAATAGCCGGTCGGTTTTATCTAACCTTTTGGACAAAAGTAGTATAAAAAAAGACCAAAATTTGGTGCTTCAATCTCTCGATAAATTAGACAAAATTGGTCAAGATGGAGTAAATAAAGAGCTCATTTCTAAAGGACTCTCTGTTACCCAAATTGATAGTCTTTTCAAATATATCAAATCAGCTCAACCAGACAATAATCTTCAAAAAGTTTTGGACTTTTTGCCTTCATTTAACCTGCCAAAAACCGCCTATATTTTTGATCCCACTTTAGTCCGGGGTTGTGATTATTATACTGGTACTATTTTTGAAGTTAGTGTTACCGAGCCCCAAATAGGTGCTCTTGGTGGTGGTGGCCGATATGATAATTTAGTAGCTACCCTTGGGGGTCCCCAAATTAGTGCTGTAGGATTTTCTTTTGGTTTTGAAAGGATTATAGATGTGATTCAGGATTTAAACCTTATACCACAATCAGGTCGATCTAGTGTTAAGGTTTTAGTCGCTAATTTCGGTCCGGAAACCGAAAATGATATTTTGCAATTAACCTCTAAACTTCGAAATCAAAACATTTCCTCTATTGTTTATCCTGACAATGATAAGCTCGGCAAACAAATTAAATATGCTTTATCACTTAATATTCCCTATCTTGCCATTATCGGTACCGACGAAGCCAAAAACAATCAGATCATGCTCAAAAATTTAATTACTACTAAACAAAAATCAGTCAATTTAAAAGAATTAATAGACATACTAAATACTTAATAGATTATCAGCCTTTGGCTGACTAGATACTAAATACTGAGGTTCATATGTTATAATAAGCCTTATGAAACAAGGAATTCATCCAAAATATTTTAGTGATTGTCAAGTAAGCTGCGCTTGTGGTAACAAATTTACCACTGGTTCAACTGTTGAAAAAATCGAAGTTGATGTTTGTTCTAAATGTCACCCGTTCTTTACTGGACAACAAAAGTTTGTCGACATTAAAGGTAGAATTGATAAATTCAAAGAAAAAGTCGCCAAAGGAAAAGCTACTGCTACCGCTAAAGAGTCTAAAGCCAAAGCAACTAAAAAAAACCCTGAGCAAAGTCGAAGGGAAAAATCAAACTAGCCACTCTAAAAACCGCTTTAATTTTACATTTGGCGGTTTTTATTTTTGCTACTTACTAATTACTAATCAACTAATTTACTAAACAATGCCTACCCTCAACCCCAACATTGCCATCATGGAATTCTATCCAGGTCCTGGTGGACAGGAGGCCACTATCTGGGCTAACGATTTAATGAATATGTATATTCGATACGCTAATAAAGTAAACTGGAAAGTTAGCCAAATTGATGAACATATTATCCAAATTTCTGGAATTGATGCTTACAATCAGCTTAAATATGAGGCTGGAACCCACCGGGTTCAACGAATCCCAATTACCGAAAAAAGAGGTCGAATCCAAACATCAACTGCTTCAATTGCTATCATGCCCCAAATCGAATCTAAAGAAGTAAATTTTAGTATGGATGATGTAGTTATCACCGCTTGTCGCGCTGGCGGTAATGGCGGTCAAAATGTAAACAAAGTTTCCACCGCTATTCATCTAGTTCATAAACCCACCGGCTTAATGTTTGATGTCCGAACCGAACGTTATCAACTAAAAAATCGAGAAATTGCCCTAAAACTTTTACAAAACAAACTTTGGCAAATTGAAGAAGAAAAAAGAGCCTCTCAAGTTGCTGGTGGTCGATCCAATATTAGTCAATCAAGCCGAGCTGACAAAATCCGTACCTACAATTACCCTAGAAACCAAATAAAAGACCACCGATTGGATAAATCCTTTAATAACCTTACTGAAGTAATGCAGGGCCACCTAGACGATCTCTTGCTCGAATTAACCATCCTTGACGAAAAAAAAGACTAAAACAATCTTTTATTCTGTTTTTTTCTCCAGTTTTACCTCCACCTCTGTCTCTGTTTTGTCTCTAAAATATTTTATATTAATAGTATCCCCTATCTTTTTTTGATTAACTATCCCCGCGATTGAATTGTCTTCCATTTCAACTAATTTCTGACCATCAACTTCAGTAATAATGTCACCTATTTTTAACCCTGCTTTTTGTGCTGGACTATTTTCTATTATTGTTTGAATATAAGCACCGGCAGGGACTTCATTTAACAACGCAGCTTCTTTGGAAATTACTTGATAAGCCACTCCTAGATAAGGTCTATCAAACTCACCTGTCGTTTTAAAATTATTTACAGACTGTTTGACCAAATTTATTGGCAAAGCAAAACCTATATTTTGTCCACCTTGAGATACTGCTACATTTACTCCAATCACTCTACCCGACGAATCAAACAATGGACCACCAGAATTCCCAGAATTTATGGCCGCATCGACCTGAATCACATCTTCAAGTTTTTCCATTACTACCCCAAAACCACCAGCAGTTATCCCTCTACCAAGACCAGAAATTACCCCTTTAGTTACCGTTGATCTAAATTCGCCCAAAGCCGTCCCAATCGCAATTACAGTTTGTCCCACTTTTAATTTACTCGAATCCCCCATTTCCACTGGTTTTAAACCTGTTTTGTTTACCTTAATTATCGCCAAATCGTTTATTGGGTCTCTATAAATATTTACCACCTCAACCGTTTCGTCTTTGCCAATAACTACCTTATATTTTGCTCCTACTTCAGAAACTACATGTTTATTGGTAACAATTAATCCATCTTCACTTATAATAAACCCTGTTCCAATATCCCTTTCAATATTTGTTGTCTCCGCTTTTTCCTGAGAAACACCAAACATTTGTCTAAAAACATCAAGTGAATTATTAATAATATCTTTACTAATCGCCACAGTTACCACACTTTCTGTTGCACTTTCCACCACTCTAGTAACTACGGTTTCTTCGTCTACAATTTCCATCTTTGTTTGTACTACAGTATCAGGTTTTAAACTTTTTTTACTCCAAAAAAATCCTCCAACTGCTCCCCCTCCCACCAAAAGAAAAATCATTAATAAAGCCAATAATAATGATCTAATTTTTTGTGTTTTCATATGTTTTAAATCACCATTAACAAATAATTAATTATATTTTAATTATTTTTCCAAAACAACCTCTTTTGCCTTTTCCAACTGCAAATCTACTTCAGCCGAATCAGTAGCTTCTTTAACTTCAATATCTGGTAAAATTCCTTCTTTATGAATATTTGCCCCATTTGGGAGCAGCCATCGAGCAATTGTTAAATGCAAGCCACTACCATCGCTAAAATCTTCTGGTTGCTGAACTGTTCCTTTTCCAAAAGTTTTAACTCCGACTATTGTAGCTCGTTTGTAATCTCTCAAAGCTCCAGCCAAAATCTCTGAAGCTGAAGCACTACCTCCATTTACCAAGACAACCAGTTTATCATTTAATAAATTACCCCGATTTCTTTCAACATTATATACTTCTGTAATTCCTTTAGTAGACTCCTGTTTTACCACTACTCCTTCTTTTATAAAGTCAGAAGCTACTACTACACTTGCCTGTAAATAACCTCCAGGATTGTTTCTTAGATCTAGTATAATTCCACCATAATTATTGCCTAAACTTTTCTTCTCGTTGTTAATTTGACTCACAACTTCATTCCACTTAGTAAATAAATCTTCACTAAATTTAGACATTTTTATCCAAGCAATCTTTCTGCTCCCAACCTCAAGCCACTCAAGCTCCACTCCCGGAACTTCAATATTGTCTCTTTTTAGCACCACCTCCGACCTTTTTTGGTTACTTTCCCTGTACATTGTCAAAGTGACCTCAGTCCCAATATCTCCACGAATCAAATTGACCGCTTCCGAGAGACTGATTCCATTAGTGTCTTGGTCAACATTATTATTTTTGTCAACAATTTTTAAAATCAAATCACCCGCCTTTATCCCCGCTTTATCTGCTGGTGTACCCGTTAATGGTGACATTACCGCCAAAACACCATCTTTACTATAACCAAGTGAGATCCCTACTCCTCCAAACTCTCCAGCTAAATCCTCGTTGGCACTTTTGTTTTCTTGTGGTGGCAAAAAGACAGTATATGGATCATCTAAAGCGGCCACCATTCCTTGAATTGCTCCATATTTCATCTTCTGATTATCAAGACTATCCTTTTCTAGATAATCAAGTGACAATTTTTCTTTTACTTTCCACATTAAAGACAAATCAAGTTGTCCAGAAGCTAACGGAATTATTTTATTTCCCTGGCCTATTTTATAACTAACCAAAGCAACAATGGCCAGCACTGCTAAACCCAAAAATAGATTTCTGATATTTTTTAAACGCATTATTTATTCTAACACCAATAATAATCTTTCAAGACGTGAATTAACCAACATTTTTTTACAAGTGCCACCATATTTCAACAATTCCCCCCAAAGCTCTTTATTTAATTGTAACAACGGTAACCCAGTAATTAATTCCTCTTCATTTATCTCACTGTCAGTCACAATCCCCACTACACCTACCACCTCAGCCTTTAACAAAAAATTGTTAGTCAAGTTTTGAGTTAATAAAATATTATTCTTAAATTTAGAGGTTAAATCCCGAGTTTCATTTATTACTTCCAAATTCCCTTCACCCCAAGACTTTCCCTCAACTAACCCTTTTCCTTTAAACTCTCGAGCTTTAAATTCTAAAGTTAATTTATCAGCTTCAACTTTTGAAACCATGCTTTCAATTGGAGCTTTTATTTCTCGCTGCTTATCTTCTTTTATTTCAATTTTTAACAAACCAAACTCATCAATTTCCAAAAAATTTCCACTCATTGGGAAGCAAATTTTTTTTGGAAAGACACCACCAGCCAAACACATTAACTCTCCACTATTTACCCACACACCCTTAAGTTTTTGATTTAACTGGTCAATTTTATTACTATTAAATTTACCAAAAAAATTAGATAAATTTATCGATTCAATCTTTCGAGAATCAGTCATGACTACGACTTGGTTTTCTACTACTTTTTCACCCATTTTTACCAACACCTTAGACCCGACCGGAAATTTAATGATCCATTTTGCCTTAATCTTGGTTTTCATTATCTTTAATTATAACCAAAAAACCCTCCCAAAACCAAACTTGGTCCTGAAAGAGGGTTAATTATTTTTATTTAGTCAAAAAAGGCATCAAAGCCAAATGTCTTGCTTGTTTTATGGCACCCGATAGTTTTCTTTGATGTTTGGTACAAACACCACTAAACTGAGAACCAATTATCCTTCCTCTGGGAGACAAAAATTCTCCATATTGTTCATAATCTTCCCAACGAGGAGAAGTTTTTGTTTTACAAAACAAACAACCTTTTTCTTTTCCCTTTCTCTTGGCTATTAATAAATTGTCTTTTTTACTCTTTTTCATCATAATTTTTATTAAAATGGCATTTCATCGGTTTTTGTTTCTTCTGCCGGCTTTGTTTCTTCATCAGCTTTTGTTTCTTCTGCAGGTTTAGATACTTCAGAAGTGTCAAAATCTGGGATTACAATATCTTCAATATTTCCTGGCGTCTCAGCCACAACCGTATCGGCTACTTCTGTAGGTGCTTCACCAACAGCCAAATCTTCACCACCTTCTACGTGGTGATCATTATTATTCCCCTTATTGTCCAAGATAATCATATCATCGATGATAATCTCAGCGATTTGTTTTTTGTTGTTTTCCGCATCCATAAATTCTCGATATTGGATTCGACCATCAACATAAACTCTTCGACCCTTAGACAACAATTGAGAACAAAGTTCGGCCAATTTATTCCATGCAACAATTCTATGAAACTGGGCATCTTCTTTTCTTTCTCCTTGTTTAGTTACCCAAACTCTATTTGTAGCTAATCCGAATGAGGCTACTGCCATTCCACCCGGGGTATATCTTAACTCTGGGTCACGAGTTAAATTACCGATTAAAGTTACCCTATTAAGACATCGACTAGGCATATGATTACTCCTTTTTCAATATTAAATATCTAATAATATTAGATTCTCTGTTTAACATAAGATTAAATTCTTTTAATTTTATGGGTAATTTTGAAGTCAAATCAATCAACCAAAAATCTCCCTTAGAATTTTTTAAAATTTCATAAGCTAATTCTTTTAAACCCATATGGGTCTGAGTTAATTCAACATCTTTAGTTTCCAACCAAGTTGTTATTTTTTTTAAAACAGTTTCTTTGTCTTCTGTTTTAGGATTTAAAACTAAAATTAGCTGATATTGGTGTTTGCTTCCTTTCATAAACTCAATAGATTAACATAATAAAATCATTTTAACAATCACTTTATTTTTCTTATTTTACAGGATTCTTTGGAATCTTCAACTAGATAGCCTTTATTTTCAATTATTTTTCGTAAATTATCAGATTCAG
The DNA here is from genome assembly GCA_964502975.1 of uncultured Gammaproteobacteria bacterium. GTDB lineage: Bacteria > Patescibacteriota > Microgenomatia > UBA12405 > UBA12405 > WARW01. The sequence continues at coordinate 7,472 of CAZCYK010000009.1, forward strand.
TCCAATTTTGGTTTTCTCGAGCCTGTTTTCGTTTTTCAACCAACTCCAAAATATCTTTGGGAATCACTTCTTCAATTATTTCTTTTGCTAAATCTAATCCTAATACTTTATCAAAATCTAAGATTGTCGCCTTCTTGTCTTCATTTTTAACATCCTCATCTTTCGCCAATTTCCAAATTAAAGCTAAAACCTCAGAAGTAGACAAATCATTTGATAAAAATTTAATAAATTTATTTTTATAATCATTGTTTATCTGCCCACCATTAGACCAGCTATTTATTAATCCCCTTAACTTTGATAGGGCTAATTGGCTAGATTTTAACGATTCTAAAGAAAATTCTAAACCTTTTCGATAATGAGAAGTTAAGACCAAATATTTATGTGCTAAAGGATCAAACCCCATTTCTACTAGTTGTTGTGCAGTATAACCATTACCTAAGCTTTTACTCATTTTTTCTCCACCTTTCAATACTAACCAGGCATTGTGCATCCAATAATTAGCTGTTTGATGACCAAAAGCCCCAAACCCCTGGGCTATTTCATTAGTATGGTGAACGCCTATATGTTCAACCCCCCCAGTATGAATATCAAATGTTTGGCCTAAATATTTTGTCGACATTGCCGTGCACTCTAAATGCCAACCAGGAAAACCCTCCCCCCATGGCGAGTTCCATTTCATTATATGATTTGGTTGATTTGTCACCCATAATAAAAAATCCCAAGCATTTTTCTTATCTTCATCAATTTTGACCCTAGCACCCGAATCCATTTCCTCCAGCTTAAGATTTGCAAATTTGGCGTATTCACTAAACTTTGAAGTATCAAAAACCAGCCCAGTATTGGTTTTATAAGTAAAACCATTTCGTTCAATTTTATTAGCCAAATCTATTTGTTCTTCAATGTGTTCAGTCGCCCTGCATAAAACGTCTGGATGTTGGACATTAAACAATTCCAAACTTTCAATAAATTGTTTTTCATATTTTTTGGCAATCTCCCAAGGGCTTAATCCCTCTCTTTTAGCCCCCTTTTCCATTTTATCTTCACCACTATCAGCATCGGATGTCAGGTGACCCACGTCTGTCAAATTCATTACCCATTTTACTTTATACCCAACATATCGTAAAAAGTTTACCAAAGTCCCCCATTGAGTATATGCGTACATGTGACCTATATGCTGATTCCAATATACTGTTGGACCACAAGAATAAATCCCCACCTCGCCTTCTTTTATTGGTTTAAATTCTTCTTTCTTTCGTGTCGCTGTATTATAAAAAAATATTTTTTCCATAAATTATTTTAATCTATCTTACCACCCTTGTTAAATTCTTGTGTTTGCGACATTTGAGCTGTATCTGGCTTATGTTTCTTTTTGTTTACAAAAGCACTCCCTCGACTCTTCTTTTGTTTTGATGGATTTGTCGATTCTGCCGTCAAATCAATATATTCTGCTTGTTGTCTTTCTTTTTCCTGCTCTTGTTGTTTTTGTTGTTCAAAATATTTTTGTTTTTCTTCCTCTTCCTGTTCTTTTTGTCTTCTCAATTCTGCCAGTTCTTCTTCAATATTTCTTGGTTTTTCTTTTATTTTCTGTTCACTGTTTTCCTTTTTATCTCCCATTTGTCCTTTGATTTTATCTATTTCTTCTTGGCTTTTTGCTTTATCTTGCTGTTTATGAAATTCCAATTCTGTATCATCCATTCTCTCAAGACCCAACAATTCTTTCCCAGTAATGACACTTTCGATAATTTTTTGCCCCTCTTTACTGGCTGTTTCCAATGTTTCTATCCCCAATTGTCCCAATCCCTTCACCACACCTTTTAAAATTTTGTCATCCGTCATAAATTCATTTTAACATTCTAAATCAGTCATATTTGTAATTTAAATTTCGAAGTCATAGTTTTTGAACGTGTTTGAGCCTGGCCTCCAGACTCATTTTCCAGTGAAAAAATTCATGACGAAAAATTTAAATTTAATTATAAACTTATTTAAATATCCCTTCTCCCTTCCAATGCTCGACTCAAAGTTGCTTGATCAGCATATTCCAAATCCGCCCCAATTGGTAAACCACTCCCAATTCTTGATAATTTTATTTTTAACCCTTCCAATCTTTTTTTAATATGCAAGGCTGTCGCTTCTCCCTCCATAGTTGGATTAGTCGCCAGGATAACTTCTAAATCAGCTTTTGATTCCTCTGTTTTAGACAATAGACTCTTTACTCTCTGTATTAATTCATCAATTCTTAAATCATCAGGACTTATATGTTCTAGCGGATTTACCACCCCTCCCAACACATGGTAAACCCCCTTAAAGCCTCCCATATTCTCAATTATCATCACATCTATTGCTTTTTCTACCACACAAATTTGTTGTATATTTCTCTTAGAATCTCTACATATTGAACAAACATCTTGTTCGCTTACCGAAAAACATGTTTTACATATTTTTACATCCGTTTTCATTTTTACTAAACTACTGGCTAGATCATCAACATAAGCTTTTGGAGTATTCAATAAATAAAAAACCAATCTCGTTGCCCCCTTGGGACCAATCCCCGGCAACCTTTCAAACGCATTAATTAAATTTTTTATCCCCTTTGGAAATTCTGCCATATATCAATCAAATACCAATAACCAAGATACAAGAAACAAAATTATTATTGTTTTTTGAAATGAACATTTTGGAATACTTGGTTTATTGGTTATTGGTAATTAAAATAACCCCTCAAGCCCTCCCATATCTTTCATTCTTTTAGCTGCCATTTCTTGAGATTTTTTCATCGCCTTATTAATTACTTCTATCAATACTTTGTTTTCCATCCCATTTATTGACAAATCTTTTATCTTTTGATCTCCACTAACTTTAATTTTTATTCCATTTTCTTCAATTTCTACCACTTCAGCTTCGACAGCTTTTTTTAATTTATAAGCCTGAGCTAACATTTTTGCTTTATCAAACATAATTTTTATTTAAAAAATAACCTAAACCCATTATATATAAAAAACTCTTTTTTGTCTTCCTGAAATCCAAAAACCGCTTTGAGATGACTTACTGAAAAACTGAAAGGCTGAATAACTGATAATCTTAATTACCCAAATATATCCTTGGCCACATCATACAAGTCTTCTTTATTTTCTTTTTTTTCAACCAACTGGTCACTAACATTCTCCACTGGAGTATCGTTTTGAATTATCAACGGTGCCTTTCGACTCTTACCCAAAACACAATCGAATGTTAGTTCTACCCCCAACACTCTAAATAACCCTTCTTCAACTATTCTTTTGTTCTTCGCCTCTTCTAGTCTATCTTTATGAAAGGGATAAAAAACCTCTAGTGTTAACTTTCGATTATCAAATTTTATTGGTCGAGATGCTCTCAAAAACGCCTCAACTGAATGATTATATGGTTTTATGGTCAACATAATGTTACCCCAAGATTGGACAATTTTTTCTAAATCTAGACCTGTTACCTCCAACACCAAAGGATTTTTGTCATCGACCATAGGAGTCAAAATAGCTTCATCTTTTTTCTCTTCTTTTTCAATATTATCTTTTGGTTCAACATTCGTCTCAGTTTTTTCCTTTTTCGGGGTTAAAGAAGGTTCTTTAATATTTAAAAAGTCAATTATCGCCAACTCTAAAGGCAATTGATCAATCTCTGTTTCTTTTTCTTGTTTAGATGCTCTAATTAGTAATGTTACAAAATTTTCTAATTGAGACAATTCCAAACCAGATTTTTGCCCCTCCCCTACACCAAAAACCAACAGTATTTTTTTAAAAAAATATTCAACCAGTCTTTGTCTAAATTGGACAAAATCAGCCCCATCAATAGCCATTTTTTCCATTTTTTCTAAAATTATTTTAGTATCACCTGCCAATAAATCTATCTCAAATTCGTCTTCGTTATAATCCCCTGTTTTATTCGAATAAAAACTAGAAACATCTTTAAAACTAATTTTTTTACCCAACGATAGTACCATTTCATTGAAATTTTTTTGTAAGTTTCTAAAACTTCCATCACTTTTAGCTAAAATGTATTCAATCGTTCTATCGTCCAATTCAATTTTTTCACCTTTAATTATTTTTTTTAAAGAATTTGTTAATGCCTTTTTGTCCCCTTTACGAAAATCAACCTTTATCAACCTTGACATTACCGTGTCTGGTATTTTAGACACGTCAGTAGTACATAATATAAAAATTGTATGGGCTGGTGGCTCCTCTATAAGCTTTAATAAGGCATTGAAAGCCTCCTTGGTCATCATATGAACTTCATCGATAATAAACACCTTGTACTTCAGCTTACTCGGTGACAAATAAGCCTTATCTTTTAAACTCCGAACATCTTCAATTCCCCTATTTGAAGCAGCATCCATTTCCATAATATCGATTGATCTTCCGCTCAAAATTTCTTTGCAATTATCACAATTATTACAAGGTTCACCATCTTTGCGTTCTTCACAATTAATAGCTCTGGCCAAAATTCTGGCAGCCGAAGTTTTACCCGACCCTTTTGGTCCAGAGAACAAAAACGACTGAGGAATGTCTTTTGATTTTAAAAAATTTCTTAAAGTATCTCCCACCTCAACCAAATCCAGCTCAGAAATTTTGTTTGGTCTATATTTTAAATGAAAAACTGACATCAACTCATTAAACCAAAGCCATCGTTAATTTACAATACCATTATCTATATCAACAAACATATCATTTTAATAAATTTTCCACTCCATGCAACAACCATTGATACAAAACATCTTCTAAATTAGATTTCTGAAAATTAACTTCATATTTTAATTTTTGGGTACAAATCACAATATCTCCCAACCTAATTATTCCATCTTCATCTACCTCTTTTGACATCGGAAAACCCAATACCTGAGGAATATAATCTTTTTCTCGAAATTCAATATTTAATTTTTTAGCCTTACTTCTCCCCACAAAAATTATACTTAATTCCACATTTCCCTTATATCCCTTCTCTATTAATACCTTTTTTGCTAATTTTTCCACCAAAACTTCATCTAATCCCCAATTTTTGGGTTTTTTTATCAAAATTACATTATCCACAACTTTATAACTTTACAAACTTTATAACTGGTTTATTTTCTCTTTCACTATTCTCGACACTACTCCACCATCAACTCCACCTCCCAATTTAACCATAACCTCCTTCATCACTAATCCAAAATTATTGCCTTTTTCTTCAATTACTTGCATCACTATCTCTTCAATTTTATCCTGGCTTATTTCTGCTGGTAAATACTCCCTTACCACAGCAATTTCATAATCCATCTGTTGGACCAAATCAGTCCTGTTTCCCTTGATAAACATTTCTTTTGCTTCTTCTTTATTCTTTAGTTCTTTTCGTAATACGGTCAACTCCTCCGTTTCAGTCATTTGACCAACTGGCAATTGCAATTCTTTTTTGTCTATCAAGGAAACCAAAAACCTTAAAACCTCGACTCTTTTCGAATCGTGATTTTTTAAAGCCTCAATACTATTTTGTTTTAGCTTATCTTTTAACATCGTGTCTCCTAGAATTTTTTGCTCGTCTACGACATTTATCTCGCCAAACAACTATTTTCTTTTTGGCGTATCTTATTTCAGAAGGTTTTACATATGCAGTTCTTTTTTTAACCTCATCAGCAATATCTTCATCTAAACACAAACGACGAAATTTTCCAATAATATCATCTTTAGATTCACCTTTCTTTTTTTGTACAATAATTGACATTAACTAAAAACACCTCCTTAGAAATTTAACAATTGCCTATTTTACTCTATTATTACTGATTTTGTAAACAGTTAATTCTATCTAGGCTATTAACCACTCCATCACTATTATAATCACTAATTATATTATTACAATCAATTTTTGTCGTATCTGGTGTTGTTGACACTGTCCCCCCATTATTTTTACATGTTGAAATATCAAACGAGTTTATAATTCCATCATTATTATAATCAGTCTTTAAATCACAGGCTATTTTTGTCGCTGAAGTTGTAGTTGGGGTAGTACTTGTCAAAGGAGGGCTAATCATTACTGTTGGAGCGGGAGAAATAGCACCTACAGCTTCACCTTTTGTCTTAAATATATAAGGCATCCCTCCATCATCAAAAATTTCATCACCAACTCTAATTCGATAATAATAATTAGTAGCTGGTCTCAATTGGTTTAAAGTCAAACTATGATTTGTTGTGGCTACAGTATCAGCAGTCATCAACACTAAACTAGCCGCAGTAGTTCCATACTCAATTTTAGCAATCGATTCTTTTTCTGAAGTCCAACTAACTGTAGCCGATTTGCCATCCTCACTAGAAACAGCCACTACATTATTTGGTTCAACATCACTAGTTGCTCCACTCATAAACACTTTTGCTTGAGTCACAGCTACTACACCTAACACAATTACCACCAACATAACTACCACAATTACAATAGTTTTTAGATTGATCTTTTTCATAAAAATTTCAAAAATACCGCAGAAGCAACGCTAACAATCCCAAAGAAAATCAATCCTAATGTTGCTCCAAGACCTCCAGCCTGAGGTAGTTCTTCTGTATTATCAACAGTATCTGGAGTGCTTGTTGGAATTACACCACTCCCAGCTGTAATTACATAGGAACCATTTATATTTTCACTACACACAATCACGTCACTCACTGGGTCAGCTTTGATGACATTAGTATCAGTTGTCGACCCTTGGGCACAAGTGAATTTTACTAAACCCGTACCAACTGCTTTAGCCTTAAAATTAAAAACAACCAAATCACCATTATTACTATTTGAAGAAGTATTACTATTTGAATAGCAAGAATAGCCAAACTTACCAGATTCAGCTTCTGAAATAACACAATTACCTCCATCGTCCGTAGTACTAAAAACCAAAGAAGAGGCTTTTTCAATCGAAACTAACTCTAGTATGTCTGCATCATAAGTACCCACCCCATCAGCACCACCAATTATCTCTCCACCAGAATCCATTTTGGCTGTAACACTAAAACTTTGGCCAACAGTATAATTCCCACTAGCCGGACTTAAAGATTGATGAGGCCCAGCCATTACCGCTTTAGTATTTGTTACAAAGAACAATCCTAATATCCAAAAAATGTTTAATAATAAAGCAGCTTTTTTCATAACTATTTAATTACATTAATTTCTAATTTATTTGTCAAATAAACCAAAGATTTATTTGTGTTTGTCTCTACAATAATACTAGCAATTTTATTATCTGTCATGCTACTAGATAAATTAAAATCAAGTTTACCCTCACTTTTCGGTGTGACTGTAAACGATAAGACTTTAATTGTCTCTCCTTTTTTACTTTCAAAACCAACTCCTTTTTCTTCACCATTCCACAAAGCAGCTGCCACCAACCCAGTTTTAGCATCAATTCCAGTTGTTTTCAGTTCTTCCCCTATCACTTTATTTGTTACCAATTTTGAAACTGCCGCTAGTTGTGGATCATAATAAATATAAGTTTCAATAGAATCCAAGACTAAATCTTCTTTACTCAACAAATTTAAAATAACTTCATAATTTTTCCCCACCTCCATGTCTAAAGTTTCAGTTTCCCAAACGAAATCTGCAACAGGTAATTCTCCCTCTTTTACTTCTTGATCGACCACATTTGTTTCATTTGGTTTAGTTTCATTTGTTACTTTTGAGGTTTTGTCTAAATTCGACACCAACACTATACTCTCAAACACTACTATTACTGCAATTACTGGTATTAATATTCTTATTAAATTATTGTCTTTCATTATTATTTTTTAACTTTTAATTATTCATCATCCCTTTCGGTTAGAGAATCTTTGGTTAAGTTTAAGTCAAAACTATTAACTACTCCATCCAAATTTGTATCCCCTTCAACTCCACAAGTAGGTGTTGCTCCTGGATCTAGACGAGTCTTTTGGTAACTTAAATCCAAAGTATTGATTATCCCGTCATTAAAGACATCCCCAGATAGAAGAGTATATTCACTAAAGTCATATACTTTAGTATTACTTTTCTTCAAGTTAATACTACAAACAGTGGACTCAGGCAATTTACTGTTTTGACCGTCTTGACACATTCTTCTCTTTAAATGCCAAGGTCCCTTGATTTTGACATAATTGAAATTATTAACTGAACCAAATTTACCCTTGTCTAGAGTTAAGGCCGTTACTTTAAATATTCTATTTCCTTTGGAATCAGTTTCATTAGTTTCTTCAAAACTAGTCTGGATATTATCCTTATATTTGTTTGAAGGTACGTTGTTAATATCTACTTTTACTTTTGTTTCTGGAATTAAGTATTCTGATATACACTTAGCATTTGGAGCAATCCCAGCAAAAGCAAATTTAAAAGAAATTTCTACGTCAGATTCGGGATCCCCACACGATTGAGTGAGTGGATCTGGACCTATACTAGGTTTACCAGTACATCCTTCAGGTAAATATCCAATTATAGTTTGGGTTTCAAAACCATTGGTACATTCTCCCCAAAGACTATACTGATAACCAGTACATTGAGTTATTGTCCCCTCTTCCTCTCCCACCACCACCAATACATTTTCTTCAATATCTGTTCCTTCAACCCTAGCAATAATATAAGCCTGTCCTGGTTTTTTACCTGTCACTTTACCAGTTATATCAACAGAAGCAACGCTAGCATCATCACTTTCCCAATTGTAAGTAGCTGTCAAACCGCTGGGAATAGTTTCAACATGAACATTCTCCTTTTGGCCAACTTTTAAATTCATAGGATTAGGGCTTAAGATAATTCCAGTAAGA
>CAZCYK010000010.1:0-15583 GCA_964502975.1 uncultured Gammaproteobacteria bacterium
ATTAAATAATTTCTTAACCCATTTTCTATCCGAGTATTAACCTGACAGGGGAGCATAAACAAATTAGCCTAGAATTCGAATTACCCAGATAGTTCTAAATATAACCTCCGTACTAAGATGTATAATAAAAATATGAAGAAGAAATGGTTGCTTGGTTTTTTAGGCTTCTTGGGTTTTTTGGGCATTCCTGGAATTTTTACACAAGATTGGAAAGATTTACTCTGGCTTCTATGGTTTATCTGGTTTAGCTTCTTTGTTACGGAAAAAAGGAAGTTATAGAGTCTCAATAGAACACAAAATATGGATATTGATAGAAAAATTTTCGATTATATCGATAAGCAAAAATCACCTCAAAAGGAAATTTGCCTAAGATTAAGAAGTATTATCTTAAAAACACTTCCAAAAATAAAGGAAGAAATGAAATGGGGAGCAATCGTTTATGATGGTGGCAGGTATTACATCGGAGTTGTAAAGTATGGGGTCAATTTAGGCTTTGCCGTCAATGGATTGGACAAAGAGGAGATTAAACAATTTGAGGGTAATGGCAAGACAATGAGACATATAAAAGTTGAAAGTCTTGATAATATTCATGAAAAAATATTAGTAGGGTTAATCAAACTAGTTCACAAAAAAGTCGTATGTAAACCTTGCTAAAATAAGACATGTCTAAAGTTAACGCTGAATGGCATTTAGCCAATAAAATGCCCAAAAATCCAACTACAGACCAAAGAATCAATATGAAAAAATACACAATTATATTACTAATCTTGGCAATATTTTTTGGAATATTTTTAATTGTATATGGTGAAAAAGACGACAGCCCTGGCGCCCAATTTCTGGGTTTAATAATCGTCGTCACTAGTATAATTAAAATATTTAAAAGAAAATTTAAAAAAAATGAAACATCAAAAGTTAAAAACAACAACCAACAGTAAGTCAGTATTAAAGAAAACTCATAAATTGAAAATAAAAAAAACTATAAAACCAAGAATAATAGACGCAACAATGGAAAATTTGGGTAAGGGGTTCAGTCTTTAATGTGGTTTATATTAAGAAGTTAAATATTTATATTAGTACTAAATCTGTTCCATTTGTCCAGTCCTAAACAAATTGATTCAATATTAAAAAAAATAATCTCCTTGTTATCGTATAATTCCTTTAATGGAATTATTATTTTTAATCATAATTGTCTGTATTGTTTACATCGCTCATAAAAGTAATCAAAAGCAAGCAAATCTTCAAATTTCTAAACCAAAGTTAAACGAAAAACGACTAGATATTTCCGATATCACTTTAAGTGATGAGCAAAAAAAAATATTAGAAATTATAGAAAATAGTTCAGAAAATGTTTTTATTACCGGAAAGGCAGGAACAGGTAAATCTGTATTACTTCAGTATTTCAAAAAAAAATCTTTTAAGAAATTGGTTGTTTGTGCTCCGACCGGTATTACTGCCATAAATGTTGGTGGTCAAACCATCCACTCACTTTTTAAAATTCCACCATCATTTATCAAAAAAGACAGTCTTAAACTAGATTATAAAACTATAAATCTTTTAAAAAATATTGACACTGTTGTTATTGATGAAGTTTCCATGGTCAGAGCAGATCTTATGGATGCTATCGATTTTTGTCTAAGACAAGCAAGAAACAGCGATAAAACTTTTGGCGGAGTTCAAATAGTAATGTTTGGTGATCTTTATCAATTACCACCTGTAGTTAGTGATCCTGAATTACATAAATATTTTGCCGATAATCATAGTGGTTTTTATTTTTTTAATGCTGACGCTTGGAAAAACACAGAGTTAAAAATATTTGAATTGAATCATATTTTTAGACAAAAAGACGAAGATTTTAAAGAAGTTTTAAATTCAATTAGGATAGGAAATGTAGAAGAAACCGTCTTATCAAAAATAAATCAAAGATCAGGAGTTGAAATACCAGAAAATAATGTTGTAACTCTTGCTACCACCAATAAAATAGTTAATGAGATTAATAGTTTAAAACTAGAAAGGTTATCCGGTGAAACTAAAGAATATAAAGCCATAATAACTGGATATCTTGAAGAAACTGCTTTTCCAACAGAAGAAATATTGAAATTAAAAATTGGTGCTCAAGTTATGTTTTTAAAAAACGATAAAGATAAACGGTGGGTTAATGGGACTATCGGTAATATTTATTCACTTTTAGATAAAGAAATTATTGTTGATGTTGATGGAATAAAATATTCTGTCCCTCAAGAAACTTGGAGTAAAATTCGCTATTACTACAATCAAGAAAATAAAAGTGTCGAAGAAGAAGTTGTTAGTTCATTTACTCAATTTCCATTAAGATTAGCCTGGGCAATAACTATTCATAAATCTCAAGGAAAGACTTATGGATCTGTCATTATAGATATGGGTAATGGCGCCTTTGCTCATGGTCAAACATATGTCGCTTTAAGCAGATGTAAAAGTTTTGAAGGACTTTATTTAAAAAAAGAAATCCGTCGTGAAGATATTATGATTGATAATAATGTTGTCTCATTCATGAGTAAAGCTAAAATTATCAACCCAGAAAATATTAGTCAAGAAATTAATAAAAATAATAATTTATGACACAAGACTTTAATTTAAGTGAGTTTTATTGGAATTTTATTAAATCACTCCCTTGGTACTACTGGGCAATTATAATAATTGGTTTATTATTTGGAGGATCTCAAAAAAGATATTATAGTAGAAAAAAATATTATTCAAGCAATAATTTATCACCATTTGAGTTTATTAGTGGAATTATTTTTTTTATAAAAAAATTGTTTGGTTCAAAACAAAACAATATAACCAACATCTATGACATTGACAAAATGACCGGCCGCCAATTTGAAAAATACTTAGTTAAACTTTTTTCCAGTATTGGTTATCAAGTTGACCACGTCGGCACTGATTGGTATGACCATCGGGGTGATTTCGGTGCTGATTTAATAACTCAAAAAGATGGAATTAAAACCGCAATTCAGGCTAAGTGTTATAACAATCTCGCCGGTATAGATTCTGTCAGACAAGTTATTGGTGCTAGAGATTATTATAAATGTCAAAAAGCTGCTGTAGTTACCAATAACTATTTTACTAACGATGCTCAAATCCAGGCCAAAGAGAGTGGTGTTGTTTTAATTGATAGGAATAAGTTAATGAAACTCATTGATAAATCTAAAAACACCTGATTTTCGCTAAAAAAATAATATAATCAACTTAGATGAAAAATGAAAAGAAACTGAAAGAATACGAAACAGTTTGGACTTGTGATTTTTGTGGAGAAGAATTTAAAACCAAAAATGAATCAGATAAACACGAACTAGTTTGTGATAAAAATCCTGATAGTGTTAGTTTCCCATTAATTAGAAATACAAAAAAATCTTGGTTAATTTTATGGATAACAACAATGGTAGTTTTTGGTATTACTGTTTATGTAAATTCAAAATTATTATCTCTAGGATTTAACCTTTTCAATAAAAAATGGTTTTTAAATTTATTTTTTGGAAATATTATTTTAGGTATAGTAGCTTTTTTAGGGACAGTATTTTCTAAAAATAAAGACAAGAAAAAAGTTTTTTCAGTTGTTAAATATTCTTTTATACTTTGTTTAATTTATTTAATTTGTCATGCTGGTATTATTTTATCTTTAGATACATCTTTCAAAGAACAAGAAAGAAAATCAGATTATTTAACTTATCAAGAACCAACTCCAAAAACTGAATTACAAAATGTTAAATACAATGGCAAAGTTATTTCAGGGGCAGTAGTTAATAAAAGTGACAAACCTATTTTTAACAGTAAAGTTGTTTTAAAAATTTCAAAAGATAGAACAGCTTGGGAGATAGACGAAACACATGAATTTATTGTTCCTTATAAAATCGATCCTAATCAGTCTATTAATTTTTCTGAAAATTATAAAACAACAAAAAAAGATCCTTGGTGGACTACTTTAATCCAAGAATCTCATTTTTATAATGGGGAAGTATTACCTACTCCAACAATCGATCCAGATCCAATTATTGACTGCAAATTTACTTATGTCGGAACAAAACAATTAAAAAGAAGTGTCTGTAGTAATGCTACAGATTGTGAAATTGAAAAAGGTAAATGGTATTTATATTACTCGGTTAACAAATGTAAAGAAGATCAACAAAAGTATTATGCTGGAACATTAGAAGGACATCCTTACACTAATAATCAAACAAACACAAATATAGTGAATACCACAACACAATATCCTGCGTGTGCAGTCTATTATCCAGGGTTAAAAAAAACCGAAACATATTACCATCTCTCTCCTGAAAAATGCATCGAAGAAAAAAACAAAGTTAATTCATCATCGCCAAATACCAGTTCGACAATTACATGTGTTGTTAATTACCCTTGTACTGGCAAGTCTTACACTTACCAAGTAGATCAAAATACATGTGATTTTATGCAATCAGGTGCCAAAAGTACATGTTCAACATATGAAGCCATCAATAATATGAATGAGATTGCACATCCAACAATTAATTACCCACAAGCTTCACCAATTGATGGGAGTATCCATATGGACAATACTCCTACACCAGTTGTACCGTATGGCTATCACAACTAGCATATTTTGTTCCAAATCCGTTCCATTTTTCGATCATTAAAAAACTCCAGCTAATATATTCACATCATCATTTAGAAACTTTTCAACTAATTTTCTTATCCGAGTAGAATCCCATTCGCGGAGCATAGGCAATTTTTGATCGCATAAACCATCATATTTACTGTTATCTTCTGTTAAATCTTTAGGTTCGAACACCACATATTTTTCTTCATCCGAATTTTTTAATTCAATAATGTATTGAAGTGGTTTTGTAAGGTTGATTCCAATGATTTTGTCTTTTAATGTTAGGTTCGAAGATAAAGAAAGTAATATTTGTTTTCTTGTTTCCAAATCGCCATTTTCAAACCAATATTTGGCATAACGAGCAAAATTAAAAGTTCTTTCTGACAACTCAACCCATTGGCTTACTCGGTCACCAGTTTGGTTCATTTTTTCTTCCAATTCTTTTTTCTCTTTCATCAAAGATTCTTTCTGGCTCTTAAATTCTTCGTCAGATAATAGTGAGTTATCAGTATTTTGTGGTGATATTTTCAATTTAACTAAATTGTCTATTCTATTAACAACTTTTTTATAGTCTTCCTGGAATGAATTAATAGATGCATTACGACTATCTTTTTCTAAATCATAAAGTCTATTTAATCTTTTAATTGCCCAATTTTTGAATCGTTCTGAAATTTGAATTTTTCCCAAATATTCCTCAACTTGTTCTATTAATTTTTCTTCAGTGACACACCCTTGAGTACAGTGAGGGTTTTTACTTTTTGCACAATGATAATAAGTGTAGTGTAGTAATTTTGGGTTAACCATATTTTCAATTAAAGTTTCGCACTTTGGACAAGCTTTTTTATTCATTGAGGCGAACTTTTGTTTACAGACAGGACAAATTATTTGGAACTTTTTTTCTGCGGTTATGGCACCACCACAATCACCACATTTGATTAAACCCGATGCAAAAAACTCTCTAGAATGTGGTCGGGGACTACAACCTTTTCCGAGCAACATTTGTACTCTGTCAAAGTCTTGTTTGGTAATCATAGTTTCATGTTTACCTTTATAAATTTTGCCAGCATATTCAAATTCACCGTAATAAAAAGTATCTTCAAATATTTTATAAATTGTTGATCGTGGCATTGGTTTACCGCCATATCGCCCATTTTCAGGAGATCGATATCCCATCTCGGTATTAATATATCTTAGAATTTTTGGTGGTGACCATGCCCCTGTCAGCATTAACTCCCAAGCTTTTTTAATAATATGAAATCGAGTTGGATCAGATTGAATTTTTTTATTTTCCTTACTACCATAGCGATCGTTGGCATAACCGGGTTTTGCCCCACTTGGTAGCCAACCCATTTCTGCCTTTGTTTTTAATCCACGTTTAACATTTATTGATAGGTCAATAAGAAATTGGTTCGCCATAGCACCTTCTACTGAAAGTGACAGATTATCAATATTAGTATATGACTTTTGTGGAGTAATTATGTCGATAATACCTCTATTTGTAGCCCAAATAAGTCTGCCATTATCAATTGGATTTCTTGAAAGTCGATCAAGTTTCCAACATAAAATTCCTGAAATTTCATTTTTATCAACCCTATCCATCATTTTGGCAAAAATTGGTCTTCCTGGAGCCTTAGCTGATCTTGCCTCAATATAAATATCTTCTTTTCCAATTTTAATTTTATTTATTCTTGCCAATTCCTTTAATTCATTTAACTGACTCTCAAGTGAAAGTACTTGTTTATCTTCCGTGTCGGTACTTTTCCTTGCATAAATAACATATTTTTTATTATCAATATTCATATTTATCCTATCCTTAGCCTAAATATATTATATTCTTTATTCCTATTTTTTCAATAAAATGGTCTTTATTTTTGATCATTTATTATTGGAATTTCTCTATAAATAGCCTTAAATAAATTTATTAGTCGACTACCTTCGTCTTCAGCCATCTCAGTTGAAATTTCTTCACCAAATTCTTTCAACCAAATTTTTTTGAATTCCTTAAGATCGTTTTTAGTAAGCATTTTTGCAAACAAAAAAGCCCTGCCCATGACTCGTGTTATGGATAATACACGTTCTCGGTACAAGGCTTAAGTCTGCGGATAGACAATTAGCTCTGTCTTAAATCAGGTTTTGTTTAATTTAACCTGTAATTTTTGTAGATTAATCTACTGTCAGTATAATACCAATATTCTGGTTACCTGTCAATAAGAAAATGCCTATCTTTACGTGATATAGAGTGATATTCATTAATAAATATGATGTAATATAAAGTATTTTTTCACCAATAAATTTATACCGTCTTTTCCATAAATATTTTTTAAAATGATGTTTTTAATACATTAAAGTCTTATTTATATAGTTTTATAAAAGATAATATAATATGGAAAGATAGGGAATATTTTGTTGACAGATACTTTTGTCACGTTGTATAGTATTTTCATACTACTGAAGTCGATACTCTGACTTAGTTGAAATATTGAGATAGACAGATTGATTATTGAAATTTTTCTTGTTTTTTGGTCGTAAAGGGCCCGACTGTTTCGGGTGAGTTTGGCGAAGTTAAATAAAGCAAATCCAAAGCAAACAGCGACCGACCGAAGCGAGGTATACGGTAAACAATAATAATGTTCTAAAAATTTGATTAGAAAATTTTGAGTCCGATAAGTGCCGGATGTCAAAATTAAAACTAAACAAATAATATTATAAAAATAACATAATTATTACCGGCACCGAAGCGAAGGGAGGGAAGATAAATTATAAGTTCAAAAAGGGAAAAGACAAAAACATGGAGAGTCGACAAATTTACAAAAAGATGTCAAAAGAGGCATCAAAACAAATTAGAATAGATAAAGAACTACACCGACAATTAAAAATGAAATCTGCAGACACTGGTGAGTCTATGAAGTCACTTTTAGAAGACGCCTTGATGGTAGTTTTAAGTGTGGCACCGTCAGAAGAAAATAAATAACAAAAAGTTTTTTCGATTACTATTCACTTTAATCCATAAAGACACGACAGTCGGGGTATAATCAAAATATATAAATTATGGCAAATAGTAATCTCACTAATGCAAAAAAAGTAAAAAATGATGAGTTTTATACTCAATACAGTGATATTCAAAAAGAAGTTGAAGCATATCTAGAATGTGATCCGAATGTATTCCGTAATAAAGTAGTGTATTGTAACTGTGATGATCCATATGAAAGTAATTTTTTCCGATATTTTGTCCTCAATTTTAATAAATTAGGGTTAAAAAAACTTATTACCACTAGCTATAAACCGTCACCTATCGCTAATACCCAAATATCTTTGTTTGGTGATGATAAAACTTTAGTTATTCAAAAAGGTCGTCCGAAAGTGACCGCTAATAAGTTTATTATCAACGAAGTTTATGACACAGATGGTGATGGTGAGTTTAATTTGAAAGATATTGCCAAGAAATTAAAAGAAAATAAAAATAATGAATGGGCACCATTAGACGGTGACGGTGATTTTCGTAGTAATGAATCTATAGAACTATTGAAACAATCAGATATCATAGTAACTAATCCACCATTCAGTC
Organism: uncultured Gammaproteobacteria bacterium; assembly: GCA_964502975.1. Taxonomy (GTDB): domain Bacteria; phylum Patescibacteriota; class Microgenomatia; order UBA12405; family UBA12405; genus WARW01. Next base: position 8,178 of record CAZCYK010000010.1, read on the forward strand.
TTTTTCGTGAATATATAAAACAGCTTTTTGATTATGATAAAAAATTTTTAATCATTGGTAATCTGAACGCGATCACATATAAAGAAGTGTTTCCACTAATTAAAAAAAATAAAGTATGGTTAGGTAATAATTATAAAGTCAATGGTGGAGCAATGTTTTTTGAAATACCCGAAAAAGTCGCTAATTTAAGTCAAGTTCGTGAAATAAAAACAAATGAAAATGGTAAAAAGGTGTTCGTCACGAGGGTACAAGGAGTACGTTGGTTCACTAATCTTGATCATGGACGCCGACATCAACCAATACCACTTATGACCAAGGCTGAAGTTATTAAATTTGCAACCAAAAAACCATTTATTGAATATGATAATTACAATGCAATAGAGGTTTCTTTAGTAAAAAATATTCCAAGTGATTATGATAGTGCGATGGGTGTACCAATTAGTATTATGGATAAATATAGCCCTGAGCAATTTAGTATTCTAGGAACAAATGATAATGGTCTCGTTGATGATAAATATAAAAAAACACCAGGATTAACCAAGAAGTTTGTTGATGACTATTATCAAGCCGGTGGCACAGGTGCATATAAAGAAGGTAACCCAACAGCTGGTTATTATGAAAACGGTGTTGCAAAAATGGCATATAAAAGAATTTTTATTAAACACAACAAAAAATAATATGAAAACAACATTAAAAACAGAAGTCACAGTTAAAAATATTTGCGAGGGGTTTGTCTATAATGAACTTGAAGGCAAAGGTTTGTTTGGTTTGGCGGGGAAATTAACAATTCAACCAGAATATCAGCGAAATTATATTTATGCATCTATCGATGGAGGAAAGAAAGAGGTGGCAGTTATTGATTCTATTCTTAAGGGTTATCCAATAGGATTAATTTATTTTAATAAAATTGGCGATGAAAAATTGGAAGTTTTAGATGGACAACAGCGTATTACTAGTCTTGGACGTTTTGTAACTGATAAGTTTGCTATTAAAGACGAAAACGGCATGGAACAATATTTTGGAGGTTTAGCAAAAGACAAACAAAATAAAATCTTAGAGGCGAAATTACTTATTTATGAGTGTGAAGGAACAGAGAGTGAAATAAAAGAATGGTTCCGAACTATTAATATTGCCGGTGTTCCACTTAATAACCAAGAATTACTCAATGCTGTATATTCCGGACCATTTGTGACACTTTGTAAAGAAGAATTTAGCAATAGTCAGAATTCTAATATCCAAAAATGGAGTGCATATATATCGGGTGTGGCTAATAGACAGGATTTTTTGGAACGGGCGCTAGACTGGGTTAGTAAAGGGAATATTGGTGATTATATGAGCCGACATCGTTACGATAAAAATATTAATGAAACAAAGACATATTTTAATACCGTAATTGATTGGGTATCTAACGTATTTACTGATGTAGAAAATGAAATGCGTGGTCTAGAATGGGGGCGATTGTATGAGCAATATCATAAACAGTCTTATAATCCTTCTAAAATATCCGCCGAAGTTCAAAGACTTTATGCTGATCCATATGTAAAAAATCGTAAAGGGATTTTTGAATATATTCTCGGTGGTTCAATCGATACAAAATTACTTGAGGTTAGGGTTTTTGACGATGTAATTAAAAAATCGGTTTACATTACACAAACAAAAATGGCTGAATCTAAGGGTATATCAAATTGTTCTCATTGTGCCATTGGACATGATGCTAATAAAAGTAAAGTTTGGAAGTTAGATGAAATGGACGCCGACCATGTGTCCGCATGGAGTAAAGGTGGAAAAACAACAATTGAAAACTGTGAGATGTTATGTAAAACACATAATCGAGCAAAGGGTAATCGCTAATTTATAAAATCATCGCTAAAAACACGACATTGGAGGTATAATACCACTCAATGAAGATAATAAATTTTGGAGTAAATAACTACCGTTGTATAACCGGAAATATTACGAATAACTCCATAAATTTCGAAAATTCTAATACTATATTCATCTTGGGGCAAAATAATGCAGGGAAATCTTCATTCCTCAAAGCATATGAACTTTTTTATGAAAATAAAACTCCAAATGTTGAAGATTTTTTTATGAAAGATACCTCAAAACCGATAGAAATTATTATAGAAGTAGAATTAACAAACAACGATAAACAAAATTTCGGTAAAAAATTAGATAATGCAGAAGGTAAATATTTTTACGGAGAAAATAATAATAGGTTAACCTTAAAAAAAGTTTGGTCTAGTGATGGAAAGAAATCAAACGATCTTACACTCTTAAAAGATCAAAGTGGTTTTGATGATATTGGTTATGCCGGTGTCGGTGATCATAACATAATCAAACCTCTATTACCTGTACCAATCTTTATTAAAGCAATGCCAAGTGAAACTGATATCGAAGATGTGATCAATACAATTATGACTGTAAAGTTGAAATCGATACTAAGTGATAAAGAAAATAAAGAGTACAAAGATGCAGAAGAAACTATTAAAAATCTACAAAAAAAAGCCAGTGGAAATCAAGATATAACAACATATAAGACTAAAGTGAACGAATACTTTAATAAGATGTTTGAAGATATAAAAATAAATATTTCGGAAAAAGAGTCAGATGTTTTTAAAGCTATAGATAAAAAATTTCAGGTCGATTTTGAGTTCTTAGATAAAGACAAAAAAATAATTAAAGAATTACCAACTTCATTTGAAAATATTGGTCATGGAGCAATAAGGACAGCACTTTTTTCACTTTTTTTAATGAAAGACGTTGCCTCTGGAAATGAAAAAAAATCTGAAGACAAAGGATATCTAGTACTTTTTGAAGAACCAGAACTATTTTTACATCCAAAGTTAACCAAAAAATTGCGACAACTTGTATATCAAGTAAGTGCCGACGATACTCCTTTTCAGGTTATTTGTGCCTCACATTCTCCTCAAATGATAGACATAACAAAACCAAAATCATCTTTAGTTAGAATGGTAAAAGAAAAAAACAAAACAATCTTGTATCAGATTGACGAAAGTGTATTAATGGACGATAAAAAAAATGTAAAAAAAGAACTCTATGAAATAATTAGATTTAATCCATACATATGCGAATCATTTTATGCTGATGAAGTTGTGTTGGTAGAAGGGGATACGGAGGCTGTTATTTTAAGAGCATACATGCAAAGCCAAGACCCAGAAAAAGATATATTTATTGTTAATTGTGGAACAGTTAATAATATGCCTTTTTTCCAAGATATATTTTCTAGATTTCATGTTAAATATCACGTAATTTGTGATAGTGATGGTAAGTTTTTGGGCAAATTTGATAAGTATAATAATCCAATTTTTGAAAAATATATACAAGGTAGTATTTATTCTAATTTTCTTAAAGATAATGAAAGTGGCAATTATATACCTGGTATTTTTAGAGTTAACGATACAAATTTTGAAACTGCCCATAGAAACATAGAAGATAAATCCTTACAATTTACATATAACGATCAGCAAATAATAGAAAATGGTAAACCTTTTTGTGCCAATGAGTATTGGAACAATATTTTAAGTAAAAATCTTACTAATCAAAACATAGATCAGGTCAATATCATTAAGTTTTTCAAAGAAATTATCAAAAACTAATCAATTTTCAAATCCAATAGCTCGTTTGGTTTCTTTTTAAGTGCGGTGGCAATCTTATAAATTGTCCAAAGAGGTGGATTACTTTCTCCTCTTTCAATCCTTCCAAGATAAGTCCTATGAATTTTGATCTTAGGAGCAAAGTCGTCTTGTGTTAGACTAATTTCCTCTCTGGCCTCTTTTACATTTCTCCCAAATCTTTTAAGAACTTCTTCTTTTGATAACATAGCCAATCTTATTTGTTTGTATCTTCTCAGGCGACACACGGAGAGTGTATAATATAGTTAAATTATGCCTAAGGTAAGAAAAACTAAGAAGAAAGTCGTGTCAAATTCAAAGAGTTCTTTTTGGAAATATATTAAGGAGTCTTGGAGTGGTGATTTCTTTGGAAAGGTAATCGCAGTTTTTCTTTTTCCTTTCTATCTTTTTTATGCCTTCTGTAAAGTTATTTGGAAAATGGCAGAGGGGATTAATGGTGTTTCAAAAATTGTAAGTAGTCCATTTAGTAGAAAATGTCCGAAATGTGACAGTGACAATATTAAAACAATCAAAAGAAAGGTTCCTTTTGGTCATTATATAACCCTATTTTTCACACCACCACCAAGATCACTTCATGTTTGCCGTGATTGTGGTTTCTCTTGGGAAGATCGTTAGCTATCACGACATCAATAGAATTGAAATTATTACAGAATAATTTGTATAGTATTGTATAAGATGATGTAAGATATATTAATATAATATGGAATGATAGGTAATAAATCGTAGGACGTCGTTTAAAAAATAAAGCAGTCTCTATAATAAATTTTGTTATTAAAACTCATCTTGAGCGACTACGTGAAGTCACAATAGTGTTTTTAATTACTGCGACATCGCAGTAATTATATTTATGTAAAGACAATTTAATTTTATTTATAAAGTGTCACGACAATTATTGTGTTTGGCTGTAAAATACAATCATATGGATATTCAAAAAATAAGAATTAAAAGTGACTATAAATTGGCAGATATTATTCATGATATTGAAAAAGGTATTTTACGAATTCCCCAATTTCAAAGAGAATTTGTTTGGGATAAACCAAGAGTAATTAAACTTTTGGAAAGTATTTATCTTGAATATCCAATTGGTTCTTTCTTCTTTTGGGATGCTCCCAAAAAATATTACGATTTCTATCGAGATATAGCTGAATTAAAACTTCCTAAGCCGGATAAATATGAACAAATTGTTTTTATTCTTGATGGCCAACAACGACTCACCTCACTTTATGTCACTGTTAAAGGTTTGACTTTATACGGCAGAGATTACAAAAAAATCTGTTTTGATTTAGATGAAAAAACATTTGTTGATAAAACACCAGATAATCAACGATTTATTTCTGTTTGCGATCTACTTTCTGATGATAGATATGATGTTTTAGATGGATTGACTGTTGAACGTAAAAAATCATTCAATGAAGTTTTTCACCGATTTAATAATTATCCTTTTTCTGCCATCGATGTACGAGAAAAAGAACTTGATGAAGTCTGTGATATTTTCGAACGTATAAATCAAGGCGGCCAAAAATTAAATCTTTTTGATCTTATTTCCGCCAGTACATGGACTCCTGAACTTGATTTGCGAACGGCGGTCAAAGTAGAAAATCAAAAGTTATACAACAAAGGTTTTGGTGAAATTGATAATGAAGTTTATCTTCAAACACTTTCACTCATTACCAAAGGCTCGTGTACTAAACCAGTTCAATTACAATTAAGAGCCGAGGATGTCAATAAATTTTGGCAAGAAACCATTGACTCTATGAATTTGGCAATTGATTATCTTAAAAACAATTTAGGTGTAATTAATTCTGTTTTTATTCCTTATCGTAGCATGATTGCGGTGGTCGCCTATTTGTTTTTTAAAGTAGGCGGTAGAAGTTTTAACCATGAACAATCAGAGCTTCTAGCTCAATGGTTTTGGCAGACCACTTTTTCTGAAAGATATAGTTCTTCTCTCTTAACTTTAATGACTGAAGACAAAAAATTAATGGACAAGATAGCTTCGGAAACAGGTGTCAGTGTTAAATATCTATTTAATTTAGATATAGATTCACTTATCCAGATTCGCATGTATCGTAAATCAGCTATTAAAAATGGTGTACTTTGTTTATTAGCCAAAAAAAATCCCAAGCATTTTAAAAACAATATTCCATTAAATCTTAAAGATGGTTATTATTCAGATTTTAATGGTTCAGAAAAGCATCACATTTTCCCAAAATCAATTGTTCAGAAGAATTTTCCTATGACAATGGTTCATTCACTCCCTAATTTTTGTTTTATTCCAGCCGAACTAAACAAGGAAATTTCTAATAAAAAACCTAGTAAATATTTTGTGGAATATCAGAATATTAATCCTGAATTCGAAGATACTTTAAAGACTCACTTAATTAAGTATGATGATTCAATTAAACAAGATAACTTCATGTCTTTTCTTGCCTCAAGATCAGCTTTAATACTCGAGGAAATAACTAGAGCTACTGGTTCAAAAATTGGTCGTATAGTAGCTGATAATGTTAATAAGGCAATTGACGACACTGAGAAAAAGTTACGTAATTTTATTGATAAAAAACTAATTATTAAAAATGTCGAATATTGGAAGACAAATATACCTGGTGATATTACTGTAGTTGTTAAACAAAGAGTAAATGATTATTTAACCAAAGACCCTTCAAAAACCATTAATGATTTCAATTCACGAGATTTACTAGATTTTTGTGACATTATGGATTATTCCAAAATAATATTGTCTAATTGGGATATTTTTTATTCCTTTTTTAGATCAAAAAATGAAACAGAAAAAAGATTATTAAATTTAAAAGAATTTAGAAATGCAGTTAAACACAGTCGAGGAGAAATAGTTCCTTTCATTCAAAAGGAAGGTGAGGCGGCGCTAGAATGGCTTTCAACTATTCTTGTAGATATTGAAAAAAGAAATGATAATAAAAAAACTTCTAGAACAAAAACTGATGAAGAAATAATAGACAGTGTAAGTTCAGATTTTGTTAAAAAAATGGTGATAGAAATTCCTCAATGGATAAAAACAGATTATGCAAATAAAAATGTTTCAATACTTCGAGGTAATTCTGGCTCAGATAATTATATTAAGATTAAAGGAGAGACTGTTATTTGGTATTACTATGCTCAAACTTGGGTCTTTGCTGAACTAAAAAAAAGCACAACTGAAGAAATAAAACTATTACAGGAAAAATTATCCGACCCGTCTTCAGTCTTAGATCGTCACAGCCGTGATGGACAAGTACGTTTCCATCTTTTAAATAACAGTGATTTAGATGTGGTAAAAAATATTATTCGTAATCGAGTCAAATAATTTTAAACAGGTTTAAATTTCACGCCTGCGTGAAAATTGTCTCGATGGCGAGACAAAGAAAAGTTTCAAAGTTTTTTCCGGTTTTAGAGAAGTCTCTACGATACAACTATACAAGTCAAAAAACAGAATTTTTAACCAGGGGGGGGTAGTCTAGTAAAGTTTTCAGCTTTGAATTAACAGACTAACACGATTCAGATTAAAACTTCAGTTTTATATATACTATTACTATATATATCAAAATAATACATATCTAAAAATTATCTATTTTTTAGTTCTTGTTATTTGTTTTTTAGCAGTTGATTCCAACCATATTGAATGTCGGCAGTGGTTCATAATGAGTAGTGTTATAGGTTCTAATGTTATCAATTGCCCAGAGCAAAATTAAAAATGTGTTACACTTTTCTATGAGTAATATTGTTCCATTGTAT
>CAZCYK010000011.1:0-14112 GCA_964502975.1 uncultured Gammaproteobacteria bacterium
GTCTTAATTTCCACTATTTTCATCGCTATTATTATATCAAATTATTATTTCCCCCTCTTGTCAAAGAGGGGGAAGGGGGGAGATTGAAGGACAGAGAGATTTTTAATGTTAAAATACTTCCATGGATAAAGCTTACAGTCACGCCTCTGAAAACCAAATTTATGAACTTTGGTCAGACTCAGGCGCCTTTACTCCAAAAGTCCCTAAAAATCCAAAAAAAGCCAAAGGCAAAGACAATCCATATTCTATTATTCTTCCTCTTCCAAACGCCAACGATCCCATGCATATGGGACATGCCCTTTTTACCATCCAAGATATTTTAGTACGTTTCCATCGTATGCTTGGCCAGCCAACTCTATGGCTCCCAGGTGGTGATCATGCCGGTATTGAAACTCAATTCGTTTTTGAAAAGAAATTAGCCAAAGAAGGTAAATCACGTTTTGATTATGATCGAAAAACTTTGTACCAAATGATATGGGATTTTGTCGAAGACAATCGAAAATTAAATCAGTTCCAAATGAAAAAGCTTGGTTTTTCTATGGATTGGACTCGTTATCATTACAGCTTAGAACCAGCAATTGTTGAAAATGTATTATCAACTTTCAAAAAACTTTACCAAGATGATTTAGTTTATCGTGATGAAAAAATTGTTAATTATTGTACTTTTTGTGGTACAGCTTTTTCAAATTTAGAAGTCGAACATAAAACAGTTGATTCCCGTCTTTGGTATATCAAATATGGCCCTTTAACCGTTGCTACTACCAGACCTGAGACTATGTTGGGCGATACGGCTGTTGCCGTCAATCCTAAGGATAAAAGATATAAAAATTTAATAGGCAAAACTATTACTCTACCTTTGGTCAACAAAGAAATTCCTATTATCGCTGATGACTCTATTGATATTAAATTTGGTACTGGGGCGGTAAAAGTAACTCCATCACATTCTCCCGAAGATTATGATTTAGCCAAAAAACACCATCTCGAATTTGTCAGAATTTTTGATTATGATGGTAAATCAAACAAAAACGTTCCTCAAAAATATCAAGGACTTTTTCCTTCTCAAGTTCGCCAAATGGTTATTGATGATTTAACATCTGCCAATTTGTTGGAAAAAATTCAAGATTATTCTCATGAAGTTGGCCATTGTTATCGTTGTGGTCGCCCTATTGAACCAATTACCGCTCCTCAATGGTATATCAAAATCGATAAATTAGCCATTCCAGCCATAAAAGCCGCCAAAGATGGCGATCTAAAATTTTTCCCTATTCGTTTCAAAAAAGATTTTATTACTTGGATGGAAAATATCAGAGATTGGAATATTAGCCGTCAAATAGTTTGGGGACCACAAATTCCAGCTTGGTATTGTTTAGATTGTAATCCTGATATTAAATTGAATTTTCTTGATAAAAATAATCAAGTTGTTTCAGGATTTTATCGCGACTTAAAAAATAAATTTTCGTTTAAAGAAATAAACGATGGACTCCAATCCTTAGTAGCTCCAGTCGATGCCCCATTTTATGTCGATCACCTTGACCAATGTCCAAAATGTCAATCAACTTCATTAATCCAAGAAACCGATACGTTTGATACTTGGTTCTTAAGTGGTCAATGGCCACTAAACACTCTCGGTTTTAATCCAAATGACACTAGTAAATCTTCACCTGATTTTGAATATTTTTACCCCACCACTGTCATGGACACTCTTTGGGATATTCTATTTTTTTGGGTAGCTCGTATGACCATGTTTGGTCTTTATCTTACAGGTGAGGTGCCATTCAAAACAGTTCATCTCCACTCCAAAGTTACCGATTCTAAGGGTCAAAAAATGAGTAAAAGTAAAGGTAATGTTATCAATCCTCTTGATATGACGGAAAAGTTTGGGACTGACGCTCTTCGAATGTCTTTGGTTTATGGTATCGCACCGGCTAGTGATTTTGTTGTATCTGAGGATAAAATTCGCGCCCAACGAAATTTTGTTAACAAAATTTGGAACGCTTCTCGATTTGTTGAAATGCTTATCGACCGCCTAAACCCTCAAAAAATATCGTTTGATATTGACAAAAATAAACTGACTGAGACAGACAAAAATATTTTAGAAAAATTAACCAAAATTATCGCTTCTACCACCAAAAATTTAAATAACTATCGTTTTGGTCAAGCCAGTGAAGATTTATATCAATTCTTTTGGCATGAATTTTGTGATGTCTATATTGAAAGTGTCAAAGATGGCAGAGAAGAAGCTGTTCCGGTTTTATTAACAGTTTTAATCAATTCACTAAAATTATTACACCCATTTATTCCTTTTGTTACCGAAACCGTCTATCAAGACTTAATTTCCAAGTATAATTTACCCAAAGAATTATTAATTACTTCCTCCTGGCCGACAAACGAGAATAAATAAGTCTAGTTTCAAATGCTTTAACCCTTGCCCTGTCAAGGGAAAGGGAAGGGTTAGGGTTTTTAAACATATGAAATATAAATTAATTATTATAGTAATATTATTATTTTTAATAAGTGTAAATCTTTATTCTCTTAGAAGAACACCTGATCTTTACACTCGATTCAAAATCCAGTTATCAAGTCTTAGTGGCAGTACAAATTATTTAGGCCGCCTTGGTTTGTGGCAATTACTAGTTCAAAACAATGATTGGGACAACGCCGCCACTTTGGAATCAAAACTAAACCGTGATCAGGTTGAGAGATACAAATTAGCCTATTTACCACAACAGCTACAAATTAGACTTTCTCAATTAAACGATCAAGAAATAAAAACCGCCGATGATTATCTTAAATTAGCCCAAATTCAGTCAATTTTGGGTATGTCCTCTCAAGCTATTGAATCCATCAAAAAAGCCCATCAACTTGATCCTATTCGATCCGATATTGATCGGCTTTTTTATCAAATTTCTCAATAAGATTACTCAGCTTCTTTTTCTTCTTCAGTTTTGGCTTTGTCGTCAGCTTCTTTTTCTTCTTCAGTCTTTTGATTCATAGCGGGGACATCTCCTGGAGCTACTTCTTCAGCTGGAGCGACAATTTCTTCTTCCACTCTTGGTTCTTCAACTTTGGCAATTAATTGTTCTTTGTCTGTTTTAATTTCAAGTTTGGACAAATCAATATTTATATCTGCCACGGTAATCACTGATTCCAATGTTTCCAGTGCTGACAAATCAATTTCAATCTTTTCTGGCAAGTCTGCTGGCAAAGCTTCGATTTCGACTTCGTCAGTGACAATCACCAAGGTGTTTCCATCTTTAACTGCTTGAGATTCACCAATTAATTCAATTGGTACCATCGCCGAAATTTTTTCTTTCAAATTCACTTTATAACAATCAATATGAATCAAATTTCCCTCAATTACATGATATTGTGGATTTCTAAATAGTATTGGTAAATTTTCATTTTCCAAGATTAAATTTACCAAAGTTGATTCTCCAACATCCTCAAATAATTTTACCAATTCTACGCCCAAAAATTGAACCGATTTTGAATCTAATCCTTTTCCATAAATTGTCGCTGGAATAAATCCCTGTTTTCTTATTTGTTTAACTTTTCTACCTAAAGCAGTTCTGTTTTCTGCCTTAATTTCATGTTTTTCTTTTGTCATTTTTTTCTTTTGCCTAATGTTCCTTTTTATCCGACGTAGCTTTAGCGAAGGCGGACGCTCGCTACAACTACTGAATAATACCTAACTTCGGCTCTAATAAACTAGGGCTATTATACCAGTTAATATTAAATTTTGACATTCACAAAATCAGTGTTATTATCATCTCAATATGTCATTAATAAAACTATCTCTCTGGTGGCAAAACCAACTAGCCCAATCGGGAGATGTTTTAGTGGCTTAAAACTATTTTTTCCAAAAAATATCCATATCCTCCCGATTATTCCGGGAGGTTTTTGTTTCTAGGAACGTAGTTTAATTGGTAAAATTCCTGTCTCCAAAACCGGCGATGAGAGTTCAAGTCTCTCCGTTTCTGCAAAACACTCCTTATTAATTTATTTTTTTAAAAATGACCAATAAAGAACAATTACAAAGTTATAATATTAATCCTTTAGAACGGAGGTATCTTTGGCGACTCAATTTCTGTTGCTAATATCGACTGTTTTGATTCTCTATCTAGTACTGTCAAAGACAAACTAGAAATCGGTCTTGGTGATGTAGCTTCCCAAGCTTTCAATCGTCCTTTGGATTCAAATTTCAGTATCGATGTTAATAATCACATTAGGTGTGGTCCTCTTCGCGTGGCTTATTTAAATGATCAGCCCGTTGCTTTTATTGCTTTTCAATCATTTCCCAAATTAAATGCGCTTTATCTCGCAGGTATGGTTAAAAAACAGTCTGCTCCATCAGGATTAGTCGAATTAATTGTTAGAGATTTTGTAAAAACTACTAATCCTTCGATTTTGGTTACAAGGACTCAAAATGACAGAGTCATGGAAATTATGACTCACCTTTGTGATATTACTGTTCCAATCGATCGATTAGCCAACCAAACCGACCTTAACCTTTTAAGTCGGTTGGATCTTTTAACTCCGGATACTGACCCTAATACCCTGATTATTCACGGTTGTTATGGTAGTCAAATGATTCATAATCTCCCCAGAAGAAGAGTTTATGACAAAAAAATAACGGTATTTTCTGATCTTCTTGATTATCAATCAGGAGACGCATCATTATTAATTGGTTATCGCAAATATGAAAAAAAGTAATTCTATCCTATTTACTGTTGGTGTTCATGGAGATGAACAATTACCTGTAAAAGTAGTTAAATCAAAATTGAAACAAAATGAATATTTGATTTGTAACAAAAAAGCACTTCAAAATAATATTCGTTTTATTAAAAGTGATTTAAACCGGTCTTTTCCAGGAAATATAAATGGAGTATTTGAAGAAAAATTACCTATCAAGTTATTACCACATATAAAAAATAGTTTTGTAATTGATATTCATACGGCTAGATGCAAAACTGACCCATTTATAATTTTAACCAAAGTATCATCTGAACATTTTTGTTTAATTAAAAAAATAGGTTTAAATAAAATTGTCATAATGAGTCAAAAATTTGGTGCCGGAAAAAGCTTAATCGATTTTGCTAAAGTTGGTATTTCTATAGAATCTGGAAGCGAAAAATCTCGAAAAACAATAAAGATAATTAGCCAAATAATAGATTCAATTAAAAATAAAAAGTATTATCATCAAAAACTTGACATATATAAAGTTTTTGACATTCTTCAAAAAAGTAATCCAAAAGAATTTTTAAACAAAAACATTTGTTCTTTTAAATTAATTAAGTCAAATAGCCAAATTACAAATTTGGGTAGAAAAATTAATTTTGATTTTTACCCAATACTGGCCAGAAGTAAAAATTATCCAAATTTTCTTTGTTTAATGGCTAAAAAAATAAATTATCAAAAATTAAATGTTAAACTTTAAACATAATATGATTAACACAAATCAAAAACCACGCATACTTACAGGCGACCGACCGACTGGTCCGCTTCACCTAGGTCATTATGTTGGCACTCTAAAAAATAGAGTCAAGCTTCAAGACGACTACGATTGTTTTTTTATTATTGCTGATTTACACACTTTAACCACCGCCATTTCCAAAGAAAATACAAAAGAACTCAAAAATAAAGCCAGGGGACTCGTCCTCGACTATCTTTCTGTTGGGATCGATCCAGAAAAATGTGTTATTTATCAACAAAGCCTAGTACCTCAAGTAACCTATCTTGCCACTATATTTACAAACCTAGTCACTGTTTCTCGCTCACAACGAGTACCGACGTTAAAAGATGTTATGCACGATCTTAATATCAAACAACCATCTTTAGGGTTATTAAATTACCCGGTTTTACAGGCCGCCGATATTCTTATGGTCAAAGCTAATTTGGTTCCTGTTGGCAAAGACCAGGAAAGTCATGTCGAAGTTACCAGAGAAATTGCTCGTGATTTTAACAAACTTTATGGAGATATTTTCCCGACCCCCAAAGCTTTAATTGGTGATGGTGGTACCTTAATCGGCACCGATGGCCAGGCCAAAATGAGTAAATCTATCGGTAATTGTATCTATCTTTCCGACGATGAGGATACTGTCAACAAAAAAGTCCGTAGTATGTATACCGATCCCACTCGTATCAAACCAACTGATCCTGGTCATGTGGAGGGTAACCCAGTTTTTATTTATCACGACACCTTCAATGACGACAAAGCTGAAGTTGCCGACTTAAAAAAACGTTATTTAGTAGGCCAAGTAGGGGATGTAGAGGTTAAAACTAAATTAGCTTCAGCCCTAAATAAGTTTTTATCTCCAATCCGTGACCGTCGAGCAAAATATGAAGGTAAAATGGATATAATCGACGATATCATCAAACAAGGAAGTCTTAAAGCCTCTATTGAAGCCCAAAAAACCCTCGACGAAGTTTTATCAGTCATGGGGATTAAATAATAGGGTGGGTATGCATGGATTCGAACCATGGACCCCCGACTTATAAGATCGGTGCTCTAACCAACTGAGCTACATACCCTTATTTTTCTAAAGATCTATTAATCTACTAAACTAATTATCTAACTAAAGTAGCAGGAGCGGGATTTGAACCCACAACCTATCGCTTATGAAACGATTGCTCTACCGTTGAGCTATCCTGCCAGAATTTCTATATTTTATCATGTTTAACTGACCTAGCTAATCCTTCAATATAACCTAATATTTCATAATTCAGATTAGTACCTTTTTTGATAGTTATTTGAAGAGATCCGTAATAATTTGAATCATTTTCATAAAATTTATTAGTTTTTACATGTTTTATGCTAGCTTTTCTAAATTGGTCGAGTGGTATGTCGGTAACTAAAGACCAATAATTTTCAATTTTAACTAGTCTTACCACACATCTTTCATTAATTTCTACCCGACATATTAGTCTCTCTTTTGTAATTTCTAAACAATTTTCAACCCATTTTATCCATAATAAAATCATATTCACATCAGAATTGATAAAAACTACTTTTCTTTGATTTTTTCCTCCTTCACCCCAATATAGAGCTACCCCAACTAGAAATAATTCTCTTTTCGATAATTTATTTATTTTTTTTAATTCCTAATAATTTAAAGTAATTTAATCTAATTAACCTTTCCTTTTTTCTATTCTCATTTGCTATTAAACTACCTCTTTTTACGGCATTAATAGATATTTTATTTAATTTATTTTTTTGCAATTCAGAAAGATAAATATCATTACACCACAAACTTACACTACTTTTAGAAACACCAATTATTTTCGCTATTTTTTTAATACTATTACCTCTATTTCTTAGTTTTCTTGCCAAAATTTTTTCCTCAAATTTAGCCATATATTATTTACCCAAATAAAACCCGAAAAGTCAACTAACAAAAAAGCCGTCAAGTTAATGACGACCTCTTTGTTTCAAAAAGTAGGGTTCGCTTTTTTTTGAAAGCGAAGCAACGTTGAAACGCTAATTTTAAGAATTAAAATTAACGTTTATTACGTTGTTGCGGGGCCTAGAGTTGAACCAGGTCTGTGAGATTATGAGCCTCACGTGCAGCCGTACACTACCCCGCATGTTAGTCCGCCTTAGTTTTACAACGTAGGCGACCGGTGACCGACGAAGCTATTGATAGCGTAGGCGGTTGTGGGTTATTCTATCACGGCTATTCTATTGAGTAAATAGTTGCCACCATTGCAAATAATTTGGTATTTCAATTTCTTCTGTTGTCTCCTCATGGTAACTTAATTTCTTTTCTTCACCCAATATTAGCCAGAAATCATTTTCGGTTCCCAACCCCAACAATTGTCGCTGTTGTTGATCAACAAAGGCACTACTTGTGGCATATTCTATTTGTTTAATCATTTTTTGCTTTAGCTTAGTCATATTTTCTACCTTCATCACCAACTCATTATTTTTCTTTTGGGCGTCTTTTAAGGTCAAATATTGATTTCTAATATTTAATATTGTCGATATTATCAACACTAATCCAATCAGACGAAAAGAAATAATCTTAATTTTATTCATAGATGGTAATTTATCCTAATTTATGTTACTATAAGTCATAATTTAGCTATTCATATTAAAGTTATGACAGACATTTTACTAAATGATGCATTAAACAAGTTCATTGACGCGCTTGCCCAAAAAGGCAAGTCAACCAATACTATTGTAGCCTACAAAGGTGATATTAACCAACTAATTTCATTTTTGAATTCTAAAAAGTATGAGTATATTAGACAAGTTACTGAAGCAGATATTGATGCCTTTAAAGAACATTTAACACAAAATGATTACACCGCCAAATCTATTTCTCGTAAATTAAATTCAATAAAAAACTTTTTCTCATACTTAAAAAATGAAAAAATTATTGAAGTTGATCCATCCCTTGAAGTTAAACACCCAAAATATGAAAACGACTTACCTAAAATTTTAAAACCAGTCGAATATCGTTCTCTTCGTGATGCTTGTCGCAATGACAGTCGAGCCACTGCTATTGTTGAATTGATGCTTCAAGCCGGATTAAGAATTAAAGAAATTGAAAATTTAAAATTAGACAATATAAAAGACAACGACATTTTAATCGAAAGTTACGAAAGTCACCCAGTGAGAAATGTTCCCCTCAATAACTCTGCCAAAACTGCACTTCAAAAATATTTAAGTGACGGTCGCTATCCAACTCGATCAAAAAATGTATTTGTTACAAAAACTGGCAAAACTTTATTGGCTCGAAATATTAGAAGTCTTTTAAATCGATTTTTCATTAAAGCCGATATTAAGGGGATTAAGGTAAACGATCTTCGAAATACTTTTATTGTATTCCAACTAAAATCTGGAGTCCCCATTGATGTAGTTTCTCAAGTTGTTGGTCACAAGCGTATTTCTACCACTGAAAAATACTTAGAACTAATTGACTCAAAAGAAGAAGCCCGCGGAATTAAATTAAAGGAATTATAATTTTTTCTTAAATTATTTTTCTGACTAACTGATTAGCTGAAAAACTGACAGGCTTACAGCCTGGCTCTCTGTGCTATTTCTGCCTCGACAATTGCTCTCGGTCGACCATACTTCAACGCTGACAATCTTTTTATATTTTCTGCCAACTTTGGATTTCCTGGTTTTTTCTTTTCCACTGCTGCCACTTTTACCGAGAAAGGATCTTTTGGCGTTCCATTGACCATGGTTTTTAAATAAACTTCTCCAGTTGCCAAGTTTAGTAAATCACGTTCACCAAACTCTGGTTGAAATTGTTTGGTCAAAAATCCAGCATCAGATATACCCAGTCTGAAACTACAAATAGTACCTACGTTCCCAAAGACTGCATTTTTTACCTCGTCATCCATTTGAGAAATAAACTGATTGGCAACAGTCAAATTTAAATGATATTTTCTGGCTTCTGACAAAATTACAGCAAAATCTTGGGTAGCAAAATTTTGGAATTCGTCCACATATAAATAAAAATCTTTTCTCTTTTCTTCAGGAATATCTTGTCGACTCATGGCGGCGATCAATATTTTTGGAATCAACACCAACCCTAAAAAGGCTGAGTTTTCTTCACCAATAGTTCCTTTGGCTAGATTAATAATTAAAATTTTTCCTTCATCCATAGCAGTTCTGAAATTAAAAGATGAAGTTGATTGACCAATTATATTTCTCATCATAGTGTTGGTAATAAACCGGCCAAATTTTGACACGATATAATCCAATACTTCTGATTTATGAAAGTCTGAAGTTTGGGCAATTTGATCAGTCCAATATCGTCTTACCATCGGGTCTTTTATCTTTGGCATTAATTCTTGAACATAAGATTGATCAGTCAGACATCGGACAATTTCAATAAATGTAGCCCCTGGTTCAGTCATTACTGTCAACATTATGTTACGGATTGCATGTTCAAACCGAGGCCCGACTATCCCTGTTTTGTAAGGATCATACAATTTGTACATCAAATTAATGATTGAACTGGTAACAAAATCTTTTTGATCTTCGCGTTCACATTCCATCACATTAAAACCCATTGGTCGCTCAGTTTGTGATGGATCAAAGTAGATTACGTCATCAACTCTTTCTGGGGGTATTCTTTCCAAAATACTTTCAAAAGTGTCGTGAGGATCAATAAAACAAACTCCTCTTCCAGCTTTTATATCTTGAAGAGCCATGTCTGCCAACAACCATGATTTACCCACACCAGTTTGCCCAACTATATAAAAATGCCTTTGTCGATCTGTTGGTGTCATGTAAAATTTTTTGTTTATTCCTCGATACAAATTGTCGCCAATATACATTCCTTCCTGGGGGGAGTCAACTGGCGCTGGAGCCTTTTTTGCTTTTAACCAATATATATTTGGAGTTTCAATCGATTTATTAGGCAAATGGAAAATTGAGGCTATCTCGTCAACCGACAAAATAGTTTTATTTTTAACCCAAAATCTTATTGGATATTTATAAATAAAATCCTCCATAAACATCGATTTAAATCGAATCTTTTTACTTTTTAGTTTATTCCATGGAGATTCAAATTCACCAAAACAAGCCTTAATATTGGCAATGTTTGTTTTGGCTATTTCTTTTGATGGTGCCACCGCCACAATTCGTATTGCAGTTTCCAGCCCCACCTTACTACATTTTTGCTCAATTGCTTCTAATTGTTTTGCATCAACTTTATAAGCAGCTTTTTCTGGATTTGATTCTGATTTTTTAGTGTTACTAATAAAGCTTCTTCCCGCCTTTGCCCACGAACCATCAGTTGGATAAATAACCAATTGAATCGACACTGTCTCGCCTTGACTTAGTTTTGATAATGTTGACGTAATTGACGACAACGGGTCCGTACTTATTTCTTTATATGTTTTAAGCGGATAATGAGGTAATTTTTTTAATGTTAGCCAAGAATATTCCACAAACCCTTTGTCGGTATAAATATTTGGTTCTTCAGTAACCTTTATATCAGCTCCAGAGTAAACACTATATATTTGTTTTTCCAACATATCCTGATATTTGTCTGGCACCGAAATATAAAATTTAATGTCTTCACTAGTTCCGATAATTTCCAAAGATGCACTTGGTTGGCTCACAAAGGGTTGTAAAAATTTTGGCTTAGCACTTTTGTACATGCTGGCAAAAGAACTAATTATTTGTTCCATAGCATCAATTTTTATTTCATTATCTTGGGGGACTGCGATAAACAAGTTGACTTGTTTCAAAGATTTTTCTTCTCGATCTCGCCATTTATACCAAATCAATATTGCCCAGCTTAAAAACAAAATCAACGACACCGCCAACACTATCAATATTCCAGAGAATATAAAACTAGTTAAGATACTAATAATTTCAGATGAATTCATTCCTCTTTAAATTTTACATTACCTTTACTCTTTTTGATAATCCTTAGTATAAAAGTAGTCAACCATCTCCAAGCATTATCTGTCGGTTGAGAGAACCCCCCCACAAAAGTATTTTTGGTTGTCGGCAAAGAAATCTTTGTCACCGTAGTTGCTATTGGTTGCAAAATAGAATCATTGTCTCCTTGAACTTGTTGTTGACTTCCGTTGTTTGTAGTTGTTGGGTCCTCTTCAATTTTTCTCATCCAAGTTTTTACTTCCAAAGGAACATTTGCAGTTCTTTCACTTTGCAAATCCACCATCCTTACCGATGTTTCTTCTTTTTCTACTGGTGGTATTCCTATTTCCTTATTTTCTGGCATAGTTACAGTATAAATTAGATTGTATAATTAACCAATGGTTGAAAACAAATCCTCCCTGTCTCAAATCCGAAAAATTGATAATACCCGCCATTGGCTACCACTAGTTACGATTATTCTTTTATTTTTCCTAATCTATCTTTTCATCTGGTTTTTACGAGGAGGAAGTTTTCGCCTATATACCAGTATTTTTTTTAGTATCTATTTCGTTACTCATCAAATTTGGCTTTCAGTAATTTTAATTGGTGTAATCCAGAATATAATTTTTATGCCTCTTCGTCTTGTCGGCAATGTTCTCAAAAAACCTCTTGATGATTTTGAAGAAGAACTAGAAAAAACCGAGGATAAACAGCAACTATTAGTTTTTTCCAAAAAAGTCAAAGAAGGGAATACTGCTATTGTATTTTATATTTTTAATTTCTTTGTCAACGCAATTGCCTTTTTCTCAGCAGCTAGGATTTTTTTAATAGATTTTTATAATCTACCCTTAGATCGTCAAAAGTTTTTATACAGTTGGGTCCCTTATCCTGAATATCCACTTCAGGGGACAATTTTTAAATTTCCTTTTTTTAAAGTTACCGATACTACTGCTTTGCCGTGGAATACTATTTTCATAATTGTTGGTAGTTTCTTTTTATTAACCCTTATACTGCGTTTGGTTTGGAGATTTGTTCGTTTCATATTTAAAAAAAATCAAAAAATTCTTTATGCTCGAATCCGTTACAATCGTTTTTTACTATTTATAGGTGGTTTCAGTGGTGTTCTTGTTTTAGGGCTAGTCCTTTTATTTCGAAATATTCCCACAGCTTTCCAAGGTCTTTTATTACGAGTAGACCTAACCCGCCCCAATCCACCAATGAATTTCATTACTGCCGTTGGAACTTTTCTTACTACTCTTCATGCTGGTTACAAAAACCATTCCTATGCTGTTAATCAAGCAAAGTTGGCCGGAATTGATCCCCAGATTGTCAAAAAAGTTTTCGGTGAAAAAATGCGAAATAGCTTTAAAAATGCTCTAATTTTAGGCGCTGGTGCTTTTTTTATTACCAACCAAATTCCCTCTGCCTTTGAGCTATCAGTGGTTACTTTTGAGGTAATGCATATGATTTATCCCTACACCCTCGGCCGTCTCCTTACACTAGGCACCCAAAATGTTAAAAATTTAGATCCCAAAAATGTCCCAACCACATAAATTTATAGAAGTTTTAGAAAATTACAAAAAAATTATTTGGCCTTATATTGAATCAAATCTAAACCAAATAAAAAACTATCCTTCATTTTGCCAAATTGATAATAAATATCAACCAATTTTGGATTTTCATTTTAATATGGTTTCTGATTACCCGAAGAGAAAAGGAAAATATGTCCGTCCATCTTTAGTTTTACTAGCCGCCCAAGCTATGGGTTTCGATTTGAACAAAGCCATTCCTACTGCCGCTGCCATGCAAATTTCTGAAGATTGGATTTTGGGACATGATGATGTAGAGGATCAGTCTTTGGAGCGTCGAGGCAAAGCTTCAATCAACCGACTTTATGGTAATGAGTTAGCTATTAATGCTGGTGACAACTTACATGTATTAATGTGGAAAATTGTTAATAATAATTTTCCAATCCTCGAATATAAACTTGCCCAAAAAATATATCAAGAATTTTTTGACATGGTTAATCGAACTATTTTAGGCCAAACCATTGAAATCAAATGGACCCAAGAAAATCGTTTTGACCTCACCGAAGAAGATATTTTATTAATCCTCGAAAGTAAAACTGGATATTACACCATTGCTGGTCCGCTTCGTCTTGGAGCAATTCTTGGTGGTGCTACTGATTCACAATTAGAGTCAATTTATCGTTTTGGTGTAATGTTGGGCCGAAGTTTTCAACTAACCGACGACCTTCTTGATCTCACCTCAAATTTTGGTGGACAAAAAAAACAACTAGGAAATGATATATACGAAGGCAAACGTACGATCATGTTAGTTCATCTTCTAAACAATATCGATTCTCAAAACAAAGATAAATTAAAAACAATTTTATTAAAAAGTCGAACCCAAAAAACCGAAATGGAAGTTAGTTGGGTAATTGATCAAATGAAACAAGTAGGAAGTCTTAAACATAGTAAAATTCTTGCCAATAAATTTTCTATTCAAGCCCGAGAAATTTTTGAAACTGAATTAAAATTTCTATCCCAAGAGCCTTACCGTACTCAAATTTCAGACGGCATCGACTTTATCACCACCCGTACCCACTAAAAATTGATTTTTTGTCTTATTTTTGGTAAAATTTAGTCGAATTACAAGTATAAAATATTTGTTCTTTAACAAATCGTGGATTAGATTCTTTGAATAGGTTATTTTTTAAATATAGATTTTCTTGTTTAAAAACTTGCCTGTTCAAAGGCAAATAA
>CAZCYK010000012.1:0-3776 GCA_964502975.1 uncultured Gammaproteobacteria bacterium
TTTCAATTATTTTGTCGCCTATTTGAATTTTGTCTAATACATCTAGTCCCGAAATGACTTCACCAAAATTGACATAGTCTGAAGTAAGGTGTTGACAGCCGGCAGTACTAAAACAAATGAAAAATTGACTGTCGTTGCTAATTTCTTTATTTCCACCACGAGCAAGTCCGATAGTTCCTCGGACAAAGGGAACATCGTTTATTTCTGATTTGATGGTTCCGCCACCTGTACCGGTACCAAGAGGATCACCACCTTGGGCCATAAAATCGGCAATTACTCGATGAAATGTTAACCCATTATAAAAACCATCATTTGTTTTTTTTATAAAATTGGCTACAGTGTTGGGGGCTTTATCTTGGTAAAGTTTGAGCAATATTTCTCCATCTTTGGTCTTGAGTGAAACTACGGGGTTGTTGTTAGTTTCTTGAGGTGATTGAGTAACCGAAGACTGTGAAGAAAAGTCGGGTGTTTTGGTTAAATCCATATTGGTATCGGCTGGCTTTTTGGTTGTACAGCCAGAAATTAGTAATGATGAAATAATAAAAATAGCTAAATATTTTGTTATTTTTATTTTTTGTTTCATATGAATTATTTTAACAAAATTAATACTTTTTTATCACCGGTATTTATATCTTGTTTATTTCTAGAATCTGGAAAATCATGAATACTATCCATAAGTAAAGAAAAAGAATATTTGAAATAGGCACCAAACTGAGTCCCAACATCATGAACGATAAATTTCTTTTGATCGTCATCATAACCCAAAATGGTTAAATTGTGATAGTAAGGGCCTTGTTCTTTAAAATGCTTATTTTCTTTGTATAATGTTTTTCCGCTAGCTGGTATGACCACGGGAATATCTTTTGCCAAGTATTCCTTTATGTCGTTTATGGTAGGATTATCTATAATTTTGGTTGAATATCCTAAATATTTTTGGGAAACTAATTCCATCTCTTGAAGGTTCATATCGTATTTAAATGACTGTTGGTTTTCAAAATCAATCATTTTTAAAATATCGTTTTTTATGGTTTGGTTGTCTGGTTCTAATTGCTGATAATAATAATGAACAGTAAGAAGGGCCGCTTCTTCACAGGCGTCTTGCCAGGGTTGATCCCAGTTTTTTTCAGGGGATTGGGGGACAAATGTAGTTTTTATCAAATGCTTGTTGGGAAGACCATCTGACAAAATTTTGGTAGGTTTTGGGGCAATGGTTTCAATTACGTTTTCAATTTTATTGGTAGTGTCGGCAACTTTATAATCAATTTTGTTACTAGTATCAATAATTTTTTGTTCAATACTAAAATTATATTTTAATTTTAAATAGCTGAATAACCCTAAAATCACTACAATTAAAAGGATGACTAATGAAATTATTTTTTTTGACATAGTGAATTATACGATAAAGCCATAATATACTATAATTTTGTTGATAATTATTGCTAAATTTAGTTTTTGTAGTAGAATAACCGAATGCCAATTTTAAAAGATATTAGAAATATTGCGGTTATTGCCCATGTGGACCATGGCAAGACTACATTAGTTGACGCACTACTCAAACAAACTCACACCTTTAGGGATAATCAAGACGAGATGACTATGGATAGAATTATGGATAGTAATGATTTGGAAAAAGAAAAAGGAATTACAATCTTGTCCAAAAATACCTCAGTTTTTTATAAGGATTCTAAGATTAATATAATAGATACTCCAGGCCACGCAGATTTTGGCGGTGAAGTAGAGAGAGTACTTAATATGGTAGACGGAGTGCTCTTAATCGTTGACGCGGCCGAAGGTCCACTGTCACAAACTAAGTTTGTGTTGAAAAAGGCACTAGAGTCTAAATTAAAAGTAATTTTGATAATTAATAAAATTGATAGAAAAGATGAACAAGTAAAAAAAGTTTTGGCAGATACCGAGAATTTATTTTTGTCTTTAGTAGATGATCCTGAACTATTAGATTTTCCGACAATTTATTGTATCGGTAGAGATGGTAAAGCTTTTAAACAAATACCAAAAAATTTAGATGAACCAGGTACTATTAGCCCTATTTTTGAACAAATTTTAGAAACTATACCAAATGCGGTTAACGATATTGATAAACCTTTTCAAATGTTGGTATCAAATTTTGAAAAAAATGAGTATTTAGGTAAATTAGCTGTAGGAAGAATTACAAAAGGAAAAATTAATAAAGGGATGTCGGTTTCGTTAGTTGATTCTGATCAAAAAACTAGAGGTAATTTTAGGGTTGAAAGAATGTATGTCAATGAAGGGATTAATAAAGTTGAGGTAAATGAAGCTGGATCAGGCGAAATAGTATATTTGGCTGGAATTTCTACAATAGAAATTGGCCAAACTCTGACTGACATAAATTGCCAAGTAGCTCTACCCGCAATCGAAATTACTCCACCAACATTAAAGGCAAGTTTTGGTCCGAATACCAGTATTTTTGCCAAAGATGAGGCAAGATTTTTGACCAGTCGTGAACTTAAGGAAAGATTAAATGAAGAGGTAGAAACTAATTTGGGATTAAAAATTGAAGATGATCCAAATGATGCAATTAGAGTATTGGTTTCTGGTAGGGGTGAATTACATTTGGCTATTTTAATTGAAAAATTAAGACGAGAAGGTTATGCATTGGAAGTCGGTAAACCTGAAGTAATTTTGAAAACGATTGACGGGATAACTTGCGAACCGTTTAATGAAATGATAATTATTACTCCCGAAGAGTATGTTGGGACAATAACTGCTGAATTAGGTAAACGAAAAGGAGAAATGTTGGATATGACAACTGACGATAAAACCGGAACCAGAATGACATATAAAATTAGCGAAAAAAATGGTTTAGGCTTAAGAAATGCTTTGGTGTCGGCAACTAAAGGTACTGTTTCAATTAATACCCTATTTATGGGTTATGAACCAAAACAAGAAGATAACAAAAAAGAGCGAAATGGAGTAATGATTTCGTTTGAAACCGGTAAAGCATTATCTTTTGGGCTTGATTTGGCTCAACACAGAGGAACTAATTTTATTGACCCTAATGAACAAGTCTATGAAGGACAAGTAGTGGGCTTGAGACCAGTAGAAGGAGATTTGGAGATTAATATTTGTAAGGGAAAACATTTAACCAATACTCGTTCGTCTGGGAATGATGACAATATTGTTTTGGCTCCTGCAGTTAAATACTCCATTGAAGAATCTTTGGATTTTATAAATAGCGATGAACTAATCGATGTTACTCCAAAACAAATTAGAATTAGAAAAAAAATATTGACAAAAGTTGACAGAGTTAGAGCAGAGCGGCAGCATCGCTAATTTTTTGAGCGATTATTTGCATTTCAGCGGAATTAATTTTTTTGATATTGTTTGGGTGAATACCACCAACATGGTCGTCGTTTTCAAATTTAGGAATTAAATGAATATGGGCATGGGTGACTCCGAGACCATAAACTATTTTTGATACAACCAAACAACTTGTTGCGGCTTGGATAGCTTGACTTAATTTTCTGGCTATTTGCCAATATGTACCATAGGGTTCGACTTCATCTACCCATTGGTAATGATTTTTGGGAACAACTAGAGTATGACCAAGATTTAGGGGATTGATATCTAAGAAAGCCAAAAACAAATCATCTTCATAGACTTTGTAACAGGGGGACTCACCTTTTATAATTTTACAAAAGATGCAACTATCCATGTGTGTAGTATAAAGTAGAAAGTTGAAAGTATAAAGTAGAAAGTTGAAAGTATAAAGTAGAAAGTTGAAAGCTGAGAGTTAT
>CAZCYK010000012.1:3876-14083 GCA_964502975.1 uncultured Gammaproteobacteria bacterium
AGTATAAAGTAGAAAGTTGAAAGTATAAAGTAGAAAGTTGAAAGCTGAGAGTTATTTGTCAATTTTTGGGTAAATTTTTTTGATAATATTTAAAATTGTTTTTTTGGCTTCGTCAAGAGACTGATTGATAGTGGCACCAGCAGCTGCCCTGTGACCCCCACCGGCTTTGGTGGCAACAGCTATTTTTGATAAATCATAAGTTTTACTATCACGTGTCCGAAAGCTAACTTTAACAACCTTGGGCTGAATTTCCATCATAGATATGGCTATATCCCAGCCAACAACAGATTTGAGCATATTACTAACCTCTGAATAACTACCAAGAATATTAGTGTCTAAATTATTTTTCTCTATATCTTCAAAAGATATTGACGCAATGGCAACATGTTTTGAGTAATGATTTTCGACTGACTTTAACATTAAAGAAAGTAATTTTAGGCGATCTGGATGGTCGTTGTTTTCGACGTCAAAAATAAGTTGATCAAATGAAGGATAAATTTTTACTAATTTTGAAGCAATATCAAATGTTTTATATGTAGGCTTAAAATATTTAAAACCACCAGTATCGGTATATAAACCGATAAATAAACAAGCAGCAATTTTGGGGGTAATCTTAACTTTTTTTAATTGAAATAATTCGTATAAAAGATGACAGGTAGAGGTGTACTTTGGTAAAACCAAATTTATTTTGGCAAATTTTTCACTACTTAAATGGTGGTCGATAACAATAGTGTTTAATTTTTTAGGTAACTTGATATCCCCTAGCCGAGTAATTTGTTTTGGTGAAGATGAATCGTTGATTATAAACAAATCAAATTGATCAAGGTCGATTTGAAAAATGTTTTGAGGAAGTATTTTGTCGGCCCCGGGGATAGTCATTAAATTTCTTGGAATTTGGTTATCCCCTTGAATTACAACAACATCTTTTCCCATATTTTTGAGTACATGATAAAACGCCAATGATGACCCCACACAATCACCATCTGGTCCTGGGTGACAATGAAGAAGTATTTTTTTGGACTTATCTATTTGTTTCCAAATTTTTCTACCAGTAAGTTTAAGGTTAAACATGAGTATATTTTATCAGCTTGCTGTAAAATAGTTGATATATGATACAAATTCAAAATAGAAAACTAGAAAACACAAAAGAACTTTTTTCAAAAGCGATTGATCAAAAGTATGCAATCGGAGCTTTTAATATTAGTAATATGGAATTGATCCAATCAATTGTTGAAGCGGCGCAAGATTTAAATTCTCCTTTAATTTTACAAGTTTCTCCAAGTGCAAAAAAATATTTTAAAAATAATTATTTAATAAAAATGATTGAAGCAGCGTTACAGTCTTCATCTATTCCATTTGTTTTACACTTGGATCATGGCGATAGTTTTGAATTGTGCAAAGAATGTATTGATGAGGGCTTTTCATCAGTAATGATTGATGGTTCTAAATATGATTTTAAAAAAAATATTGAAATTACCAAGCAGGTGGTCGATTATGCTCATAACGTGGGAGTTACGGTTGAAGCCGAATTGGGTGTATTGGCTGGGATAGAAGATGATATTTCTGTTGAAGGACACGAAGAAATTTATACTGATTCGGTAATGGCTGCTGAGTTTGTTCAGAAAACTGGTTGCGATTCGTTGGCGGTAGCAATTGGGACAAGTCATGGTGCTTACAAATTTAAAAATGAGCCAAAATTAGATTTGGACAGACTTCAACAAATAAAAATGTCTGTTGGTCAAGATTTTCCAATTGTTTTACATGGTGCATCTAGTGTTTTAACCGATTTGGTAAAAATAAATAACGAATTTGGCGGAAATATTGAAAATGCCTTGGGTGTACCGGAGGATATGTTGGTTGAGGCAATAAATTTTGGGGTTTCAAAAATAAATGTAGATACTGACACCAGATTGGCTTTTAGTGGAGCAGTAAGACAGTACTTAGCTCAAAACATGCACGAATTTGATCCCAGAAAATATTTAGGAGTGGCCAGAGATGCTGTTAAAGAATTGGTGAAAAGAAAAATTAGAGTTTTTGGAAGCGAAAACAAGGCTTAATTAGGTTTAACCAAATTTGGGGTAGCAACATTTTTTGTATTTTTTGCCAGATCCACAAGGACAAGGATCATTACGACCAACGGTTGACTCTTTTTTAACAGATTCACTTGAAGGTAAAACAGGACTTATAGATTCTGAGTTATTATTTTCAACTTGAGGATTATTGGTCATTGATTCTCCCCTACCTTCAATAACATTTTGAGGAGCACTCGGTTGAGGAGAGACTGGTTCGAGTCTAAATATTTTACGAGCCAAATTGTATTCAAATTGAGCCATTAATTTTTGAAACATGTCATAGCCTTCTTTGCGATATTCAACAAGCGGGTCTTTTTGAGCATATCCCCGAAGCCGAACACCATCTCGAAGATCATCTAGCGCGGTTAAATGTTCCACCCAAAGAGGGTCGAGAGTAGAAACAATGGAATAAGCTAAGATACTATTGGCCAAATCTTGGCCAAACATGTCAACACGTGATTGCCATTGTGAAGCTAATAATTGGTTTAATAATTCTGCGGGATCATCGCTTTTTTGGATATCTTTTTGGAGACGTCCACGATCAGTAGAATTCATTGGTAAAATTTCAGAAAATTCTAAAACAGTTTTTTGACTATCTAATTGGTCAGTCTCAAAAGATTTGTTTGCCAATAATAGTGAATTTATTTGGTTTGAAATATATTTAAACACAACATCTTGATTTAATTTTGGATTTTTTTGTTGGTTTAATAATACTTGATCACGTAGTTTATAAACAATTTGTCGCTGTTTATTGATAACATCGTCGTATTCAACCAAATTTTTACGAGAATCAAAATGAAACCCTTCAACTTTGACTTGAATTTGTTCGATAACACGAGAAACCAATGGGTGAGTAAGCGGAACATCTTCGGGCATATTGAAACGACCCATAAGACCACTAATTTTGTCGCCACCAAATATTCGCATAATATCGTCATCAAGGGCGACATAAAATTGTGAGAATCCAGGATCTCCTTGACGACCGGCACGACCTCGAAGTTGGTTGTCGATACGACGAGATTCATGTCGTTCGGTACCGATGACACAAAGTCCACCAAGACTTATAACTTCATCATGTTCTTTTTTCCATTTGTCTTTGTCAACCTCATCTTTAGGTCCACCTAAAATAATATCAACACCCCGGCCGGCCATATTGGTAGCAACAGTAATACTACCTTTTTTACCCGCTTTGGCAATGATTTCGGCTTCAGATCGGTGATTTTTTGCATTTAAAACTTGATGAGGTAAACCTTTTTTTTGTAATAATGAAGAAATAATTCCGTTTTTTTCGATTGAAGTAGTACCAATTAACACTGGTTGGCCTGTTTTGTGTTTCTCCTCTACCAAAGAAGCGATAGCAGCATATTTAGACCGTTGAGTTTTAAAAATTAAATCATTTTCGTCGATGCGGACAAGTGATTTATTGGTAGGGATAGAAACAACATCGAGATTGTATATTTTTTTGAATTCTTCGGCTTCAGTAATAGCTGTTCCAGTCATTCCGGCTAGTTTTTCATAAAGACGGAAATAATTTTGAAAAGTAATTGTGGCCCAAGTTTGGGATTCTCTTTGAACAGTAACCCCTTCTTTGGCTTCAACCGCTTGGTGAAGTCCATCGGACCAGCGACGACCGTTCATCATACGACCAGTAAATTCATCAACAATTATGACTTCGTTATCTTTGACAACATAATCTTTGTCTTTATGAAAAAGAGCTCTGGCTTTGATCGCATTTTCAATATAATGAATAGTGTCAAACGATTCCTCGTACAAATTATTTATATTTAAAATTCTTTCAATTTTTCTGATACCGTATTCCGATAAAGTGGCTGATCGAGATTTTTCGTCGATGACATAATCGGTAGGTTGTAAATCTTGGGCAATTTTGGCAAATTTATAATATTTGTCAGTCGGTTGATTGTTGGGAGATGAAATAATTAGTGGAGTTCTGGCTTCGTCGATAAGAACAAAATCAACTTCGTCGACAATGGCAAAATAATGGGGCCTTTGGACTACTTGCTCTTGAGATGGGGCCATATGATCACGAAGGTAATCGAAACCAAATTCATTGTTGGTACCATAGGTTACATCGGCTAAATAAGCCTCTTGTCGGGAAATCGGTTTTAAGTGGGCAAGTCGGTCGTCGATTTTTTCTGAATCGTTTTTGTAACTTGGGTCGAGAATAAACGATTCTTCATGAATTAAACATGATGTTGAAATACCTAATAAATTTAGGGCCTGTGGATACCATCCAGTGCCGACACGAGTAAGATAGTCGTTTGGGGTAATGATGTGAACCCCACGGCCGGTGAGAGCGTTTAAATAGGCAGGGAAAATGACAGAATGAGTTTTACCTTCACCAGTACGTTGTTCAGCAATGCCACCTTGGTGAAGAGTTAAGGCCGACATCAACTGGACATCATAGGCACGTTCACCAATAGTCCTTTTGACTGCTTCTCTAACTACGGCAAAACTTTCGGGTAAAATATCATCTAAGGTTTTACCTTTTTTTAATAATTTTTTGAAATAATCGGTTTTTTGAGACAGTTCTTCGTCGTTTAATTTTGAAATTTCCAGTTCGTAGCTGTTAATCTTGTCAATTATTTTTTGGTACGACTTAATCCGCTTACCATTTTCATCAAAAATATTTTTTAGAAATCCTAGCATAGGTTATATTATATCGAAGATTGAAAAAATTATTTATAAAAATACCTGCCCGCCTTTGTCCCGAAAATCGGGACTCCGGCGGGTAAAGGTGGCTCCTCTAACTATGTTGAGATTTGATAACTTCGAAGTGGGTATAGGGATATAAAACTTTTGGAATCTTAATAGATCCATCAGCTTGTTGGTGGTTTTCGATAATAGCCAAAACGGCCCTATCAGTAACCAAGGTAGCATTGAGAATATGAACGAGTTCGTTTTTGCCATTAATTTTTACTTTAGTGTTTAGGCGTCTAGCTTGATAATCACCACAATTACTACAAGATTGAGTCTCGCGATAATTATCTTGACCTGGAAACCAGGAATTTATATCGTACATACGACGGTTCGGTTGAGGCAAGTCACCAGTGCAGGCGTTGACTACTTGATAGGGAATTTCTAGCTCCTGCATTAGTTCTTCCTCGTTGGCCAACATCTCCAAACACATATCATCTGAAATTTTATAATCAGGTAGAGTAAAAACATTCATTTCAACTTTGTTAAAAAAGTGAACTCGAAGCATGCCTTTCATGTCTTTACCATAAGTACCGGCTTCACGACGAAAACAGGGAGAAAAATTTATATATTTGCGGGGCAAAGACGAACTCTCAAGAATTTCATTCATGTGATAAGGAACCACAGAATGTTCAGAACTACTGATGAAAATTAAATCGTCTTCGGGAACTGAATAATAAGCATTGAATAAGTTTTTATTGCTCGCATAACCACATTTCCATTCGGTGTCGCTTTTTATCATCACTGGAGGAATCATGCCAGTCCAACCTTTTTGGGCTAATTTATTGAAAGCATAATACATAACCGCCATTTCCAAAACTGCACCTTGACCTTTGAAATATCCAAATCGAGAACCAGAAATTTCTGAAGCTTTTTTAATATCGATTATGTCTAATTTCTCGCCAAGATCGGCATGGTCAAGCGGTTTAAAATCGAATTTTGGGATTTCACCAACGGTTTTGATGACAACGTTTTCAGTTTCATCTTTGCCAACTGGGACATCGTCGGCTGGGATATTGGGAATTTCTTCTAAAAGCAAATTTTGGTCTTTTTCAATTTTAGATAATTCAATTTCGAATCCTTTTAGTTTTTCTTTAATTTCAGTGGCTTGTTTTAATTGCTCTTCTGTTGGCTTACCTTTAAATTGACGACTCAAACTGTTTTGATCAGATCTCAATTTTTCTACTTCAGACAAGAGTTGACGGCGGTTGGTATCTAAAGAAATTATATCGTCAACAATTTTTGAATCTTTTTGACGATTTAATAGCGCTTGGCGGACGTTATCGGGCTGTTGACGAAGTAAATTGATATCTATCATTCTTAGCTTCTATTGTATCAAATTTTTTTGTCAAATTTATCGCAGTTTAACCGTAAATATTAAATATATCATAATATATCATCGATTTATTTTACCCTTTTATACATTAAAACTGCGTCAACAAACTTTCCTTGATGTAAAATCCCTTGGGGTAGACGACCAAATTCTTCAAAACCAAATTTTTCATACATTTTTTTAGCTAAGGGATTGTTACCAAAGACTTCTAGCTCAATTAGTATTAGAGATGAAATATTTTTTATTGATTCGGACAGGACTAGTTCCATTAATTTTTTACCTATCCCAATCCCTCGAAAATTTTTATCGACAGTTATTCCGAAAGATCCGACGTGCGATTTTACTTTATCTTTTAAAGTTATTTCTGATGAACCGATTAATTGATTTTTATAGAATGCACACAAGTAGACACATTCATGTTTCAAAATTTTTTCTAATTTTTCATTTAACCACTTCGTTTCTGATTCAAGGGTTTGTTGTTCACCTTGATATAAAATAAATGTTTTTTCAAGAGATATTTGATTAATATATTTTTTTAGATTTTCAACATCATCAATTGTTGGATAGCGAAATTTAATTTCTTTACCAGATTTGGTAATAAAGTTGTCTATATATTCCATGGTTTATTATAACCCAATTTGTGGGGCGATTTGTTGCATCGAGGTCAAACAAATTTCAATAAATTTTTCAAGAGGAATATTTAGACCTTCTGAAAGCTCACACAATTTGACTTCATCACGACGAGTGCCAGCAGCAAACTTTGGTTCCTTCAGAAATCTTTTTAAAACTGAAGACACTTTTACATCGGCTAATTTTTTTGATGGATAAACTAAGGCAACGGCAACAATTAGTCCAGTCAAACTGTCGGCACAAAAAATAGACCATTGAGCTTGAGTGGTGGGACTTACACCAGTTGACTCAGGAGCATGAGATTTTATTAAAGTAATGACGTCATCACTGACCTCTAAATTGAAATTAATCAAAGCTTCTTTGGTTTTGTTGGGGTGTGATTCTTTAAATTCACCAACATAATCGATATCGTGGATTAAACCGGCCAATTGCCAGTCCTCTTTTGATAGTTCGTTTGGATTTAAAAGATTATTATCTTTTAAATAATCATAAATTCCACCCATACAAGCCTCGAGAGCAAGTGAATGATAAAAAATATTTTTCTCTAAAGAATTTTGAACTGCTTCTAAAAAGATAGATTGATTCATATTAATCTTCTTTCCTCATCGACGGGAAAAGGATGACGTCTTTAATGGTTGCTTGGTCGGTTAAAAATTGAGTAAAACGGTCGATACCCATACCCCAACCAGCTGTTGGGGGCATGCCATACTCAAGAGCACGAATATAATCACTATCAAACTGAGAGGCAACCTCAGATCCTTTTTTGGCTAACTCTGATTCGGCTAACCAACGATCAGATTGATCTTGGGGATCGTTTAACTCATTGTAGGCTTTTAATATTTCGGTACCGCAAACTAATAACTGGAAAGACGAAATTTTGTTGGGATTGTCAGCCTTACGTTTTGCCAAAGCAATCATTGATGATGGGTAGTCACACAAAAAGGTAGGTTTAATTATGTTGGGCCGAACATACTCTTTATAAAGTGCATCGAAATATTCTCCAAGTCCAAATAAACCTTTAGTGTCTAATTTCAATTTTTTATTTTTTATTTCTTTTAAGAAATTTTCGACTGAGTCAATTTTGTCGATATCGATACTGGTATGTTTTTTGACAATATCTTTAAAAGTAATTCTTGCAATTGGTTTTGAAAAATCTAACTCAGTGTCTTGAAACTTTATTTTTAAATCACCTTTTACTTTTTTGATAACGTGTCGAATCAAATCTTGGGTAAAATCCATAAGGTGTTCATAGTCAACATAGGCCCAGTAAAATTCGATTTGGGTGAACTCGGGATTATGAAAACGAGAGACTCCTTCGTTTCTAAAATCACGACTAACTTCGTATATTTTTTCAAATCCACCGACAATCAGTCTTTTTAGATAAAGCTCGTCTGAAATTCGAAGATACATATCCATGTCTAGTTTTTGATGATGAGTGACAAAAGGTTTGGCAGCGGCTCCACCATAAATTGGCTGCAAGATAGGGGTTTCTACTTCCATAAATCCGTTGTCATCCAAAAATCGCCTAATTTCGGAAAGTATCATTGTCCTGGCTTTGAAAACTTCACGAACTTGAGGGTTTACAATTAAATCGACGTAACGCTGACGATATCTTTCTTCAACATCTTTAAGACCATGCCATTTTTCAGGAAGTGGTCGTAAATTTTTGGCTAAAATTTCAAATTTGTAGACATTTATGGTGGTTTCTCCAGCAGTAGTAGTAAACACCTCACCACAAACAGAGATAATATCTCCAAGATCGAGGAGTTTGGTTAGATTCATCTTGTCGGCCAAAATTTTTTCTTGAAAGAAAAGTTGGATTTTACCGGTTTGGTCGTGAAGATCAGCAAATAAAATTTTGCCATGCCCACGAAGAGACATTAATCTACCGGCAACTTCAACTGATTTATTTAAAGATTTTAGAGCATCAATTACAGTTGATTTTTGGGATAAATTTGGCTGAGGATAAGGATTAATCTTGAGACTTTTAATCTTTTCTAGTTTTTCTAGGCGTTGTTTCTGAAGTTCGTTTATTTTTTTGTCTACCATGTGTATATTTTACTATACAATTACTTGATAGAAACGACTTTGTAGATTATCTTACCGACTGGAGCATCAACTTCAATTTCATCGTTAATCTTTTTACCGATTAAAGCCTTGCCCAAAGGGGATTGATCAGAAATTTTACTTGAACCAGGATCTGATTCTAGATGACTAACAATGTGAAACTCTTTGGTTGAAGATGATACTTTTATTTTTACTCTAGATCCAACTTGAACTGAATCACTATTAACTTTGTCACTAATTATTTCACTTACTTCGAGGCTTTCTTCAATCTCGTCTATTTTGGTATTAGTTAGTTCTAATTCTTCTTTGAGCTGAGTCACCAAACCATCTTCTCCCGACTCGTCGGGCTGAGCTACCTCTTCAATTTGAGTGATAAGGTGGTCTTGTTTCTTTTTTAAATCAACCAATTTTAAGTTTAGTTGAGTGTATCCGTCTTTTGTTAACAGTCTTTTTGGGTTCATTTGTTTTATTTATCTGTTTTTTAATAATTTAAAACATTTAAGTCACAATGAGTAAGTATCTTAATGGATAATTTTGTCTTTGTCAAATGTCTTTTTTATATGATTAAATTAGATAATGTTTGATTTTATTAGAGCTACTCCAAAAAAAAGAAGTATCAAAATAAGTAGCAAGTCGGGAGTTATTTTTAGAAATGTTTATGGTTTTAAAAAGATTTTGTTTAATTTGGGAACTTTGGCGCTGATAATATCTTTTTGTTTTTTGATTTATCTATATCAACCTTTAGTATCAAGTTGGATTAAATATAAAAATATTGACACGTTAGCTAATATTGATGTACAAAATAATAATAGACTGACACCTAGACCTACGGCTTTCTTTACTCCAACACCGTTGATCCACAAAGAAGAAATAGTGGTTGAAGAAGTTAAAAATTTTGATATTGAAATCCCTAAGATTGGAGCAAAAAGCAAAATAATTGCTGATGTGTCCCCTGCTGATAAAAAGAATTATTTGAAAGTATTAGAAAATAATAATATTGCTCATTCAAATATGTCGGCATTACCCGGGAATGGAAAAGGATCGATGACATATCTATTTGCTCACTCGACAGAACAATCAGTCCAAGCAGTTAGAAAAAATGCTGTTTTTTATTTATTGGGTGAATTGGGCGAAAACGATAATATTTTAATAAACTACAAGGGTCAAAATATTGAATATAAAGTTTATATGAAAAAAGTTATTTCAGCCAAAGAATCTGAATATTTAACTTATTCAGAGTCAGATAAAGAAGTGTTAATTTTACAAACCTGTTGGCCAATTGGAACGAACTGGAAAAGATTATTAGTCTTTGCGCAAAGAATTTAGATTTTGGAATTAGATTAGTTTTCGGTTTATATCAACATGAAGTATTTTTAATAAGTTAATAATT
>CAZCYK010000013.1:0-13678 GCA_964502975.1 uncultured Gammaproteobacteria bacterium
ATCTAATGGCCAGCCTACGCTATCGCTACGGACTGGTAAATAGGACATTACGCTCTGAACGTAAGAATTGTGGTTCGAGTCCATACGGGGTAACATAATATATGAGTATTGAATCAAATTTCGGACAAGAAAAAATATTACAAAATGATAACAGAGACAAATTTTGTGAAGTTTTTGGCGGAAGAAAACGAGGGTGGGATGAAAGGTTTTGTTTTAAAAAAGAAGCGGTAGAAACTAGAAACTTATTAATACGATTGCGAGAGGATTTTGGAGAGAATTACCAAAGTTTGTCTAAAAAATTAGAAATCTCTATTCCAACTTTAGGCCGGGCTGCAGGCGGGACTGCTGGGCTTAAACCGGATATTAAACATAATAATATGCCAACAACTGATTATATATTAAGTGGTTTAAATAAAATTTATAATCAATATCAAGACGGTAATCATTATAATATTTAACTATATTTTTTATTTAAACCCCGGTTGCCCGGGGTGTAAATATATTTACCAAAGATGATTCTTTCTCTCTGATTTGTTTTTTGCTGGATTGATTAATCTCAACTCCATTTCTTTGTTGTCTGGACATCTTTCTCTGGAAACTGTTAAGGCAACTCCTAAATAATTTAAATCACGTGTATATCCCCTGTTTCCAATTCGTCTTTGGGCAATATTTAATATGTTGCATCTTTGACAATTTTGATTACAATCTGATCTTTTTAAATTTTGTATTTCTTTTGACATAATTATTATTAATAAATAAAAATCTCCCTTTCGGGAGATTGTAATTGGTTCATATATTGAACTGTTAAAACCTCCCTATTTTGGGCCTCCAAAGAAGAAAAAGGTTTTACCAATTAATTGCATGGGTTTATTTTAACATATGATTTTTTTAAAATAAGAGTATAAAAAACTGGTTATGGTAAATTTATTTGTGAAAAGAAAAATTTGGATGGGAATAATTTCTGGATTGATTGTTTTTTTATTTTTGGCAGTAAAATTTAGCCGAACAGAAAGAACAGATTTTACTTATAAGGACAAAAACAATGATTTGGTGGAATTGGTGAGAGTAATTGACGGAGATACGATCGAGGTAAGATTGGGAGAAAAAATAGAATCGGTGAGATTAATTGGAATTGATGCACCAGAGATGGATGAAGTGCAAAAAGAAAAAGCTATTGAATCAAAACAATATCTGGAAAATTTATTAAAAAATCAAAAAATATTTTTAGAAAAGGATGAAACACAGGATGACCGAGATGCGTATAAACGATTATTAAGATACGTGTTTTTGGAAGATAATATTTTGGTAAACAAAAAAATGATTGAAGCCGATATGGCCGATGAATACACTTTTATAGTACCGTATAAATACCAAATGGAATTTAAAGAAATAGAAAAATAATTTAAAAAAATTAAAAGGGAAAT
The DNA here is from genome assembly GCA_964502975.1 of uncultured Gammaproteobacteria bacterium. Lineage (GTDB taxonomy): Bacteria > Patescibacteriota > Microgenomatia > UBA12405 > UBA12405 > WARW01. The sequence goes on from CAZCYK010000013.1 coordinate 1,425, forward strand.
TTGGCAGGCTGCTATTGGGTGTTTATTATAGCAGCACTGCCAAGGGTCGATCAGGAAAGGATAGCAAGCGCCGAGTGGGAAAACAAATCCCCGGTCGATGGACACGGATAAAAGTTGAAGCAATTTCAACGGCGGTGTGCTTATAAAAAAGCAATCATCTCGCCCATGGCAACTTTTATATCGATTCAACATCGACGACTCCCTGTCCACAGTAACAGTTATTGTTAGCCACCCCAGCACTAGGCAATATCAGTCTGAAGTTTCACGTATTCACCTCGTCGATTTCTTTCTGTCGACCTTTGTCGCAAAACAAATTAGTTGAGTTATTAGGCCTTTGCGACATTGGAGAATCAGATACGATGATGGAATCCATGGTAGAAATAGAACCAGATCATTGACTTAGAAACAGTCTCTTGATACCTTGAGTCTTCCTTTGGGTGTCTAGTGGTTGTAAGGTCAAGATCACTTCCTTTCTGTTTTGGTCGGTTATGCGGTTACTCCTATCTAAATACGCTTGTATTTAAGCTCTGCAAGTTATGCCAGTTACACACTTAAATACCAAGCATACTTATTCCTTTCCTAGATTTTTAAAAATTTTAACGCAATTGTTAAAATTAATTCGCAGTGAATTAGTTGTAGGATATAAAAATTTTTAAATTAAAACAAGGGGGAAAGTTATAGATACTTTAGTTTTATGTTTTTTGAATAGATTTTTTCAAAACCAGTTATATATTTCTGTTTTTGGGATGAAACAAACTTTTGATAAATAGAAAAGAAATCTAGCCACTGGTCAACACTAAGTTGGCTTGGTTTAAGTGAATTTATTTTTAGTTGATGATTGATTTTTTTGAATTGATCATAGGAAAATATTTTTTTGTAAATTTCAAAAATATTTGGTTTCCATTGGTTGAATCCAAAAATAATAAAATCGCGAAGTTGTTGGTAATCATCGAGATTAATCAGGGGTGTTTTTTTAAGAATAAATTTGGCAAAGACAATATCTACTTGTGGCTTTGGGGTAAAGGCAGTTCGATCAATGTCACCTAAAATTTGAATATCGTAAATAGGTGACAATAAAATAGCATCCTGATTATTAAATGTTTTTGATAAGCAATATTTATTGGCTGCTTCTAGCTGCATTATTAAATACATTTCGCTGGGCCTTTGAGAACTTTTTAATATTTTGGTGATAATATCGGCAGTAATTGAAAAAGGAATATTTGAAAATATCTTATACGGACTTTTAGGAAGACTCCAATTTAAAAAATCTTGATTAATAATTTGTAGATTTGAAAAATCAGAAAATATGTCTTTAAGATAAAAAAATAGTTCGCGATCTTTTTCAACTGAAATTACCTTTTTTACATGTTTTAGTAACTCTTGAGTAATAATCCCCTTACCCGGGCCAATTTCGACTACTAAATCAGACGAAGTTAGAGAACTTACCGACAAAAGGTCTTCGACTAATACTGGTGATTTGATGAAGTTTTGAGAGAGTATCATTCTGTTGGAATGGTAACACATTAAAATGTTATTATTTTATATCCGATATGAATAAAAAAACCAAGATCATGGCTACGATTGGACCAGCATCTGAATCTGAAGAGGTATTAACACAATTGATTAATAATGGGGTAAATATTTTAAGATTTAATTTGAAACATAACGTCTTTGATTGGCACAAAAAAACAATTAACAAAGCTAAAGAAGTTGCCCAAAAAATGAAAACTGAAGTGGGGATATTAATAGATTTTCAGGGACCAGAAATAAGAATCGAAACCAACAACGAGCAAGATTTAAGTATTGATGAAGGCGAATCTTTGTTTATTGGAAGTAAATTTTTGGAAGGTCAAAAAATAATAAAAATTAACCCAAGTATTGCTACCAAAAAAATAAAAGTAGGAGATGTAGTTTATCTAAATAGCGGTGACTTGAAACTTAAGGTAATTAAGAAAAATAAAAAATTCATAGAATTAAAATCTGAAGGTAAGGCAGTAATCAAGAATAGAAAGAGTATGAACTTAATATCCAAAGATTTGGATTTGCCTATCTTGGCTAGTAGAGATATGGAAACTTTGGCTAGACTCGACCAGATTAACCCTGACTATATCGCGTTGTCTTTTGTTAGAAGCAAAAAAGATGTTGAAGTTCTAAAATCATTACTTAGTAAAATTAATAACAAAATAAAGATTGTTGCAAAAATTGAAAATTTGACGGCTATTGAAAATATTGAAGAAATTATTGAAGTTTCAGATGGGATTATGATTGCCAGAGGAGACTTGGGAATCGAAGTACCAATCAAAGAATTGGCCTTTTGGCAGAAAAAAATTATTGATTTGTGTCGAAAAGAAAGTAAGCCAGTAATCGTAGCTACTCAAATGTTAGGGTCGATGGTCGAAAATTTACAACCAACACGAGCTGAGGCGACTGATGTCTCAAACGCTGTATTTGATGGAACTGATGTACTAATGTTGTCAGAGGAAACCTCGATTGGAAAACATCCAATTAAAGTGGTAAAAGAAATGAGTGAAATTGCAGCATTTTGTGAAAACGCTAAAGAAATCAGAAATATTTCGATTCAAACTGAAACACCAACAGAAGTATTGGTGGATGCGGCGGTAAAAATTATACTTAATAATAAAAATTTAAAAATAAAAGCGGTGGTTATTTTTACAGAATCTGGGAAAACTGCCAGAATTTTTTCTCGATACAGACTTAATCTACCAATTATCGCTATGACCGACAAACAAGCTACTGTCAAAAGTTTAATAATGAGTTATGGAGTAGAGTCTCATTATAAAAAATTTAACGAAACTAATTTTCGGATGCCAAAAAGTTTGGTAAAAAATATTTCAAATATTGTGCCTTTGGACGTAAAAGACACTTTAGTAGTAATCCATGGAAACAACTGGATGGAAAGTGAATCGACTAGTGATATTAGCCTTGTGACTGTTTAGCTTTTTCTTTTTGGGCCATGACATTGCTAACGTGAAGTAAGCTATCAAAAGTACCAGCATCTTCCCAAAGAGTATCAAAAATGTTGACTTGGAGCTCACCTTTCTCGAGGTATGTCCGGTTAATATCGGTTATTTCGATTTCTCCTCTATCCGAAGGTTTGAGGTTTTTAGCAATTTCAACTACGCGGTTGTCATAACTATAAAGACCAACAACAGCATAATTACTTCGAGGAGATTCTGGTTTTTCTTCGATCGAAATAGCTTTCATATCTTTGTCAAACTCAACCACACCAAAACGTTTTGGATCCTCGACTTTTTTTGCAAAAACCATTGCCCCAGACTTGAAATCCTGAATTTCTTTAGAAAAATCTTGATCAAAAATATTATCACCCAAAATCATGGTAACGTTGTCGTTATCAATAAAATCAGCTCCAATAATAAAAGCATCGGCTAGTCCTTTTGGTTCTTTTTGAACTGCATAACTAAAATGAGCGCCAAACTCGTGACCATCGCCTAAAAGATTTAAAAAGTGTCCAGAATAATCAGGGGCAATGATAATTAAAATTTCGGTGATACCAGCTTTGATTAGTGTCTCTATTGGATAATAAATCATCGGTTTGTTGTAAACCGGAAGAAGTTGTTTTGAGGTGATGGTAGTAAGAGGTCGGAGACGAGTGGCTCGGCCACCAGCAAGAATAATACCTTTCATGTTTTAGTTTTTTAGTAAATTAGTAATTAGTTAGTAGCAGTAAGTAACATTATACTATATTAATATTACTTCGTTTTGTTTTTCCAGATTACTCGGTTATATATAATCCAATTTAAAGGAATAGTTAAGCCAAAAATAGCGATGACTTGATAGAGAAACAATCTATCTCCAAATAAGGCTGTAAGTATGGCAATAACAACTGAAGGAATTATAATACCGCTAGCAACAGATGAGAAATTGAAAGTGAGAAATTTGGTAATTAGTTTTTTTCTATCAGTAATTTTTTCTTTTGAAAATGTCCATAGATTATTAAAAATAAAATTTGAAATAATGGAAATTTCAGCTGCAAGAGCATTACTAATCCCATTTAATAAACTTAAATTTGAACCATCGTTTATTAATGCAGTTTTAAATAGTTTGGCACCGACTGTATTGATTACAAAACCGACTCCACCAACAGTACCAAATTTGAGAAATTTTTGAGTAAAATCGTCACGCCAACGAAGCAAAAAAGCAACTCTAAAAATATCTTTGGCTGTTTTGGATTCAATCTTTGACTCGCCAGCATTTCGGACATGAAATTGAAGAGGTACTTCTTTAAATTTGGCACCCATTTTGAGAGTTTCAAAAAGAAGTTGAAGTTTGTAACCAAAACTTCGGGTGAGGAGTCGGCTTCCTTTCCAGTCTAAATCCATCTTGTCGATAAAACCCTTTACTCGAGTGACTTTTAGGCCAGTAGTGGGGTCGGTAACTTTAAAAAAGTTTTTGAAGGGGAAGAACATCATAAAACGAGCAGTAAAGCCACCAACTTCAGAAAAGAAAACTCGTTTAAAACCCCAACCTTTAGGATTAGAACCACCTTTAATTTTTCGAGATCCAATAACGTAATCATAACCATCTTCCATGGCCTTTAACATAACAGGTATGGTTTCTGGAGGATGTTGAAAATCACCATCAAATTCAAAAACAAAATCAGCAGTTAATTTTTCCATGGCATACTTGAATCCCTTTAGATAGGCAGCACCAATACCGTCTTTGCTAGTTTCAGTAAAAAGAAAAGTATTATTATATTTTTTTGATAATTTATCAACGATCTTACCGGTACCATCAGGTGAATTTCCATCAACTACCAAAATTTTCATTTGCCAATTATTGTAGAGATTGTTTGTTTTATTTTTAATATCAACAAATGTTTTGGTATTTAAATATTCAATCATTTTGCCGATATTTTCGGCTTCATTGTACGTGGGGATGACTATAACAGCAACAGGTTTCGTAGTCTTGGTTGTCATATAGATTGAGTATAGCGCAAAAATGGTAAAATATTTGAATGAAAATTGATGTTTTGACTTTATTTCCCAAAATGTTTGAATCCCCTTTTGAAGAAAGTATTATAAAAAGGGCGATTAAAAATAAAATTATTGAACTTAATATTCATAACTTAAGAGACTTTGCAATTGATAGTTACGGAGCAGTAGACGACAAGCCTTTTGGAGGTGGAGTGGGGATGTTGATAAGAGCAGATGTGGTATATAAAGCCTTGGATAAAATTTTCAATTTTCAATTTTCAATTTTTAATAACAATAAAGACAAAAGACCAAAAAGGGACACAACCAAAGTAAGAGTGATTATGCTGTCGGCGAGAGGAAAAAGATTTGATCAAGAAAAAGCTGAAGAATTGGCAAAATTAGATAATATTGTTTTGATTTCTGGACATTATGAAGGTTTTGACCAAAGAATAAGTGATTATATGGTCGATGAAGAGATATCGATTGGTGACTATGTATTAACTGGCGGAGAATTACCTTCAATGGTGGTGATAGATAGTGTTACTAGGCTTTTGCCGAGTGTTTTGGGTAAAAATAAATCAAGCGAGTCGGAAAGTTTCAGTAAAGAAGAAGTGGATGGTCAAATTGTAAGGACTATTGAGTACCCACAATACACTAGACCACAAGAATTTATGAACTTAGAAGTACCTGAAGTGTTGCTAAGTGGTGACCCAATAAAAATAAAACTTTGGCAAATAGAACAAATAAAGAAATCTTTAAAACAGAGAAACGGTCAGTAAAACAATCCCAAGAAGTGCCATAACTAAATATTCGACAACAATAGAAATACTTAAGTCCCCCCTTCGGTAATGATGATTGATACTCCAAAAAAAATAACATACCGCCAAAAAATAAACTACCAATCGTTGGTTGTGTGAACTAATATCAGCAAAAAAATAAATAAGTAATCCAATTAAAAATACTAGGGCTAAAGTGATGTATTCAAGCGGTTTTTGTTTTATTTCTTTTGGAATAATCATATTAAAAAATTGCTCCTTGTTGTTGATAGAGCATAAATAATAGAATAATTAATAAAAACCCAATATGGCTAATGTTGGAGCCAGTTAGTCGATTGACTCCTTTTTTGAGAGTAAAATAACCATCGACAAAAAGAACTGAGATTATTAAGCCAAAAATAATTACTCCAACAATTTTGTTAATAACTAATGGGTTGATATATTCAGACTTTTCATCTGAAAGTATTTTTGAATTTACTGAGGTTATCGCTTTATCATTGGCAACTAAATTTTTAACTACTTCTGGACTTATGGCTGTTTGATTTTGTTTGGGGTTTGAGTCTTTGGTGATAGTGCCAGCAATTGGAGCGCCAAAATGTTGAACAACAAGAGTAGTTTTTATACCTCCCAAAGTACCATTGACAACCCCAATACCAATTTCTTGATATTTTGAATTAATAATATTGGCCTTATGAGTGGGAGAATCCATCCAACCTTTCAACAATGATTCTGTATCGTAAAAATCACGGGCTAAATTTTCACCGGCAACAGAATATTGATAATCAACTGCTTTGAAAAAATCCCAAGGGGTAGTACCGGACGGCGATGTATGAGCCCAGTAGTTGTTGGTAAACATATCTTTGGCTTTATTTGTTGCTGATTCTGATAATATTGAATTATGTTTTAGAGGGGGTAATCCATTGTTTTGTCTTTGGATATTGGTTTGGTCCAACACTTTTTGAGCAGTAATTTCAGAAGAATAACCCAAGACACCAGGTTTTACGGTACCAATAAATTTTATAACTGATTGATTGACTACATAGAACCCTACCAACAATAACAGGAAGCCAGTTTTTAGAATCTGGGCGCGATAATTGTTTTTTTCCTGAGGTATAAAATAATAAGAAAAACCGTGTTTCACAATAATAAGTATAGATTATTTATTATTTTTTTGAACAAGAAATTTATTTGCCTTAGTAATTTTTAACAACAAGTTAATTATTAATAATCCCAAGAATATTCCTGAAATATCAAAGAATATATCTCGAAGTGTGGCGGTACGACCAGGAACAATTGATTGATGAAATTCATCACTAATTGCATATAAGACACCAATAAATAAAGAATAATTGTACTTACTGGTAGCGATAAATAACAAAATTGCTAAAACTCCGTATTCAATAATATGAAAAGATTTCAAAATAAAAAAACGCCACCAATACGAATCTCCACCGATTCCAGTAGTTTGACGAGAGGAAAAATAAAAAATGATAACCATCCAAATTATCGATGGTAAATATCTAACAAGTTTTTTCATTTTTTCTTTAATTTATCAATAACCAAGGGAGATGCTAGCAAAGACCCTCCTGAGACTATAAATATCAAAGGAAGATAACTTTTTTTGGCAGTAGTAGATTCCCCCAACACTAGATTACTAGATATAGGAGTTGCCATAATAGTCGGAGTAATAAAATATCCCGTTTCTTCAGTTGGGGTAAAAACTGCTGAAGCGGTGGCCGATTCGTCGAGTTGGTATAAATTTCTATCAGTTGGAATGGCTGTGGGAGTAAGTGAATTGGTGGGGGTGATATTGCTGGTTGGAGTCATTGTTGGTGTTGGATTAGGTGCCTGATAACAAGAGGAGGCGTTTGAGCTATTTTTAGTTATATCTGCTTGACACCAACTATTGTTGATATAAGACCAGGATCTTTCTAGTGTTAGTTTATTATCGGGATATTCATATTGTGAAACGGTCTGATTATTGTGATTTATTAAAATTATTTTATCGGTATCATTGTTTAAAAAACTTGAAAATTCAAAAATTCCGTAACTTTTTGATGGTATTTTCAAATCGGGAATCGTTTTTGTATTTGAAGAGTTATCTTTTATTTTCCAATTTTTTAATTCAATTGGCTTATCGTTGTTATTATAAATTTCTATCCATTCAAGAGAAGAATAAGGCATAAACTCGGTAAGGATAATGCCTGAATCGGGGTTAATAATTGTTGAATCAGTAGTAGGGTTGGGGGATGGAGTGGAAGCTATAGTCGGTGTTGGGGTGTTGGTGGAGATAGGTGCAGAAACATTAGTAATTATATGCACCGAACTAGTACTGTTTAATTTACTATGATCATCTTCTTTAACAATTTTAACGTAAAGATTGTAAGTGCCCGCAGGTTTGTCTGGTTTTATGTAAGCACTTGTAACCACGACACTGCTACCACCAGCGTCGGTTGTAAAAGTCGGGAAATTATCCCAGTTTGAGGTGTAAGTTAAGCTTGATGTGGTTTGAATTTGAGTATCCGAATCCCCTATTCCACCAAATAATTTATAGTGGTATGAAATGTTTGGCTCAGAATTTTCTAGTATAAAAGTGACTGGAAAATCAGTTCCGACGACTAAATTTGTAGGACCAGTGGTTATTTGAAGGTTTGTAGATGCAAAAACTGGGCTTGTGAATACTAAAAAAAATAAAAAAAATATAATAACCACAAATTATTGTAATAAATTTTAGCTCAATTTGTTGATGGCGATTTTAAGTTTTTCAATAGTCTTTTCTTGTCCAAGTGCTGGAAGACATTCGACAACTGGTGGGGTAAAGGCTGAACCACAGATAGCCACTCGAAATACCATAAAAAATTCTCCCGTGTTCCAATTATTTGACGAAATTAAATTCATTAAAGAAGTTTGTAAAGTTGCAAAGTCGAAATTCTTTAAAATTAACAATGTATCTTTTGTTTTAGTCAAAATTTCAAGAGCCAAAGCAGTGTCTGTCCCCTTTTTTAACAATAGTTCTTTATCATAGTCAACATCTTCAAAAAGGAATTTAGTTTGAACTGGTAAGTCTGATAATTTAACGATTCTTTCTTTTAATACTGGTACTAAAATTTTAAGTTGTTCGTCTGAACTTTGGGGTAAAAATTTTTTAAACAAAACAAACAGCTCGTCGTCTGTTTTTTGACGAAGATAATAGCCATTTAGATAATCTAGTTTTTTACGATCGAAAACAGGTGATTTTTTATGAAGACGTTCGAGACTAAAAGCTTTTACAAATTGTTCTAGAGTGAAAAATTCTTGATTGTCGCCCGGATTCCAACCAAGAAGCATTAGAAAATTTAATATAGCTTCTGGTAGATAGCCGTCTTCTAAAAACGACCTAGCATGAGTTGAACCGGAGCGTTTACCTAATTTACCTCTGCCGTCTGGATTCAATATAACTGTAAGATGAGCTATGTTTGGTACTTCCCAACCAAAATAATGGTAAAGTAATATTTGTTTTGGGGTTGAGGTAATCCATTCTTCACCTCTGAAAATGTGGGTGATATTCATTAAATGATCATCAATAACAACCGCAAAATGATAAGTAGGAATCCCGTTTGATTTAATTAAAACTTGATCATCGACTTCGTTAGTATTAAATTTTATTTTGCCACGAATTATGTCTTCAAAAACTATAGTTTCATTTTTGGGAACTACAAGACGAATAGTATAGGGAATTTTATTGTCGAGATTTTTTTGAATTTCGTCTTTTGATAAATGAAGACAATGTTGATCATAACGAGAAATTTGTTTTGCGGCTTTTTGAGCTTCGCGCATTTCAATTAATCTTTCTTCGGTGCAAAAACAATAATAAGCAAAACCTTTGTCTATTAATTCTTTGATATATTTTTGATAAATTTCAAGACGTTCAGTTTGAATGTAAGGACCGTATGGACCGCCAATGTCTGGACCTTCATCCCATTTTAAATCAAATTCTTTAGTAATTTCCATTAATCTTTTTTCAGAACCGGAGACATAACGTTTTTGATCAGTGTCTTCGAGTCGAAAAATAAATTGACCGTTATATTTTCTAGCTAATGCATAATTATAAAGAAGAGTTCTTAAGGTACCGATATGGAGCTCACCAGTTGGACTAGGAGCAATACGGGTACGAACTACACTATTGTCAATCATGGTTATTATTTTACCATTTAGTGTAAAATAATTTATGTCTTTGACTCAAACAGCGTATACCAGTAGAAAAATAATAAAATTTAGTTGGATTGGATTGGTCGCAATATCTTTATTGTGGAGTCTTACAAAAATTGTGTATAAAGCTTATTTGGCGGCAAATCCCCCATATTCTCCCCCAACAGTTGCTTACGGTATTTTACCAAAAATAACCTTTTCGGAACAAAAAACAGAACCCAAATCTTTTACTTTTGAATTACCAAATGACGAAATACCCTCTTTTGGTGATCAGGCAAGAGTGTATATTATCTATAGGTCAAACACGACTTTTTTGGCTTTGGAAGAAGATAAAAAAACTGCTGCCGGTTTTGGATTTGTTAACGAACCTATTGAAGCAGAGTCAAAACCAGGAATATATGTGTTTATGGATAATACATTAAACAAAACCCTAACTGTTAATGTTTTGACGGGTGACTTTGAATTAAAATATCCCTATTTAACAGATCAGTTACTGTTGACAACTGAAAGTTTACCAACTAAGACCGTAGCTATTCAAATCGCTGAAAATTTTTTGAGTAGAGGCAATAAATTAACTGATGACTTAAAAAATGGAGAAAAAAAAGTAAGTTATTGGAAAATTCAAGATGGAACAATTAAATCAGTTACAACGGCTGAAGAGGCTAACGCGGTTAGAGTCGATATGTTTAGAGATAAAATAAATAATTTAAAACTATTATCTTCAAATTTTAATAAAGCAACTATTTCAATTTTAATTTCGGCATCGAAAACTGAAGGTAGAAAAATTATTGAGTTCAATTTTAAAGATATAATTTTTAACAAAGAAGCCTATTCAACTTATCCAATAAAAACTACAGCAGAAGCGATGGAAAGTCTTAGATCGGGGAACTATTGGACGGCCATTGATGTTCAAAACAAAGAAGTTGTCATTAGAAGAATATATTTGGCATATTTTGAACCAAGCATTATAACAAATTATTTACAGCCAATTTATGTTTTCGAAGGAGACGATGGATTCGTGGCTTACCTACCAGCAATAAAAAGTGAATATTTTAAATAACCACTATTAATTCCAAGTAACATTTTCCTTTAACCAGTCAACGAGTGTTTTTGTATCCTGAAAACGATCGTCACTTTGAGAAACAACACTAATTATTTGTCGACCATTAATATCAATAAGTCCTATAAAACAACCTTTGGCTTCTGGTGTCCAACCGGTTTTAAGCCCTTTTATTTCGGGAACAACTCCTAACAGTTCATTAGTTGAAACTAGTGGATGAAGGATTTGATTATCAACATCACTTACAATTAATTCCTTGGTTTTGACAACACTAGCCACTGTGTTATTTTTTATGGATAGTCGTCCAAGTTGAGATAAATCATAAACAGTTGAGTAATGATTATCATTATGAATCCCGTCAACATTGGTAAAATGAGTATTTTTTAGATTATATTTTGTCATCAATAAATTCATTTGGTCTACAAATCCGGGTATCCCTGATTGATAATGATTGGCCAAAGAAAAAGCCGAATCATTGGCAGAATAAACCAATAAGGCTGATACTAATGATTTTACGGTGATTTTTTCACCCTGTTTTAGTTCCATTACCTTACCCGTATCATATTCTTGATTGATTGTGATTACTTCGTCTAAGGGGTAAAGATTTAGGGCAGTAAGAGCGGTGGCTAATTTGGTTGTCGAAGCTGGAAATATCTTTTGATCAATATTGTGTGACAACAAAATTTTGTTAGTGTCAACATCAACCAAGATATAATTTTGGGCAGAAAGAAACGGTTTGTTCGTTAGTTTTAATATCGGAGTTGACGGAATATTGGTATTTAATAATTGATTATTTTTGATAATAAAATTATTTTTTGGGTAAATAGACCAAAATGAAAATGTTGGTAACCAAAAAAGATTTAGAATTAATAGTAAAAAAATAATCAAAAAATCTAACAGATTATTTTTTAGAATTTTTTGAAACTGAGACATCTGTTTTAATCTTAACAATCTTTTTCCCAAATACAGCAAGTCGGTTGTCAATCCGTTCCATATCGCGAGGGAAAAGACTAGCTTGACGGACATTTTCTAAATTTAAAATATTTTGAGTAATCCGTTCTAATCCGATACAGAAGCCCCCTTCTGGGGGCATACCATATTTAAATGTCTGACCATAAGGTAACTCAAAGTCTTTAGGGTCTTGTCCGCGAGAAATTATTTTTTCTTGAAGTTGTTGATAATCACTAATCCGCTGCCCACCACTAATCCATTCAACTCCACAACCAATAAGATCCATAGTTAAAGTTTCGTCTGGGTTTTTTGGATCAGCATACG
>CAZCYK010000014.1:0-1115 GCA_964502975.1 uncultured Gammaproteobacteria bacterium
TTGAAAAATCACTGAATTTCATAGGGCTATTATAGTATATATTTTTGTTAATTATCTTTTCACCGCGACCTGGTTTATGGGAGACTATTTCAACTCATATCTTGAAGACTTGGTGCTCCCGAGCTTTTGAACTATGTCCATATCAACCAGTGCTTTCAAATCTCTAAGTGTTGTGTCCTCTGAAATATCAGGGAATAGCGTGGAAAAATCTTTGTTTTGAAGTACTCCGTAATCCTGAAGATACTCGATAATTCTTTCTTGACGGGGGGTCACCCTTGTTCTTCCGGTAGCCTTTGCAATCTTTGTGTCCTTTGCTAATAGCTTTACATTCTGGGATACAGTTGAAACTTCGGAGGCGAGTCCTTCTGTGAAATATTCTATCCAGGTTGTTAAATCGGGCTCTTCCATCTCAATTGAATCAATCTCGTCTTTGTATCTCGCCTTGGTGTTTTTATAATAATTTTCTAAAGATATTAAATCCTTAAAACCATATCCAGAAGTTTTGAGACTGATATAAGTTATTAAATTTGAAACTGTTTCGTTCATCTCTTCAAAAGGTTGAATGGTTTCAAGACAGGCCTTCATAATACCTGCTGTAACTACTCTATGTGTTTCTCTTGCGTCCATGCTGTTATACCAGTCAAAAAGGCTAACAATTTGTGCCAAAATTTCTTCCGGCTCGGTCTTACCGGGAATTTTTGTACTTCTGTAGGAACCTTGTTTTATTTTGGGGATTAAACCTTCGGTCAGTATTTTGTGAATATATTTTATATCTACTTCTTCAAGTTCTTTATTTCCTGATATGTCGTTTGACAAAAAGGTCGCTTTTATTACGTTTAGAGCCTCCTGATTTATTGATTTATTTAAATCATCAACTGCAGCTTTTATTTTTTGTTGATCTGTTACTATTCCTTGGAGATACAAAGACCCATGGACAATCTTTACTATCGCTTCTTTTTTTAACTGTGATTCCCAGGAGGGAAGTATTGTGGTGTTTTCAATTACGGCCTTGCCATATTCAATAATCCCAATGTTATTAAGCGTTTTTGAAGTTATTGAATATTCGGGCATGTACATATGAATAATTCTCGCATATTTCCCGCAAAATGAAAATA
>CAZCYK010000014.1:1215-12076 GCA_964502975.1 uncultured Gammaproteobacteria bacterium
AAATTTGAAATATCGTGCCCATCAAAAATTATTTCAAAATCATCTCGATGAGGTCCTATTAATGTTGTCATTGCTGCTAATTCACGGCTTTTATATTCCTGTAACCGTTCTTCATTTATCTCATTTTTTCTGTAATTTACCTTAAGTTCAGTTTTTTTATTGTTTAAATTTTTACCGTATTTTGAAACTATTGGTTCAATATCTTCAAACATTTTTGACCTTTTTTCTTGGATGGCTTTACCGTGATTTAAAATTTGATCTGTGTAAAAACCGACTTCATTTTGACCTCCAAAACCTTTGTTTATGTTTTCTAATAATTTGTTTCTTTGTCTTGTTGCTTGCAAATAATTGTTTAAATTTCTTTTATAATCTAAATCAATTTGGGAAAGAATGTTGTCAATATATTTTCTTCTTTCTGACGGAGATCCTGTTATAAGTTGGATGTCTCCAGGGGAGAAAAGTACGGAATTAAAAACACCCGTAAAGTACTGAATGCTTTTTACAACTTTATTTATTTTAGCTTTTTTTATGGACGCGTTATCAAATCTTTCGCTTTTAATTATTTGCAATTCCATATCCAAATTGTCTTCATTTGTTTGGATATTAGCTTTAACTGTACAGAAATCTTTATTGTATTGTATTAAATCCCTGTCATATTTTGACGTTTTTAGTCTTCCTACCGAAAGTATGTAAATAGATTCCAAAATGGTAGATTTTCCCGAGCCATTGTCTCCGGTTATTAGGGTTATTTTGTCGTCAAAAGTTAATTTTAGATCGTTGTGGTTTCTAAAATTTGTTAGTGTTAGATTGTTTATTTTCATTGTTACTTGCTTAAAAATTTTTACGAATTTTTTTATTTCTGTCTGATTGTTTTTCTTTTTTTCAGAACACTTTTTTAAAAATTGATTTGTGTTTAAATACTTTTTTTAAAATTATATCCTCAAGAATGTATTAAATCTTCACAGCAATTTTTTCTGTTTTAAATTTTCTTTTGTGTCTTTAACTATTTTATTTTTAGAAATTTTACTAACTTTTTGAGTTACCGTTTTTAACGGTTGGCAAGTAGGGCAGTAGTATGTTCCTCTTCCGTTAATTTTTTCAAACATAGTTTTGGAATTACAAACCGGACAAATATCTTTTCCGTAAATTCTAAAATAGTTTTGTTGATTTCCGCTTTTTCCAAAAATGTCTACATACATTTTGTCGGTTAGGGTAGACCCTCTGTTTTTAATTCCTTCTTTTAAAATTTCTCGGGAATATTTTAAAATCTCTTCACTTTGTTTTAGAGTCAAATCTTGGGTTAAAGTTTTAGGATTTACTTTCGATAGGAAGAGTGTATCAGTGGCGTATATGTTTCCCAACCCGGAGATTATGCTTTGCTCCAAAAGTATATTTTTAACGGTAGATTTTTTGCTTTTTAGTAGCTTTAAAAATTCTTCTGGAGAAATTTCTTTTCTTAAAACATCTATCCCATATTTATTCTGCAAAATCTCTAATTCATCTCTGTTTATTACTCTAACTTTACCAAATTGACGCATATCGCAGAACTTCAAGTACAATGTTTTGTCATTTTTTAAAATTTCAAACACAATTTTTACCCAATTGTCTTTTTCTTCTTTATCTTTACGCAACAAGATTCTCCCGGTCATCGCCAAATGAAAGACTAAAAATTCGTTTTCAGATATTTCTAGGACTATATTTTTGGCAATTCTATGTGAGTCCAGTATTTTCTTTCCCTTTAATTTAGCAAGTTTCTTTTTTTGGTCGTCGGGAATCCTGTAGTTTTTTGCAATTTGAATATTTTTAATCTCAAAACCAACAACATTATTTTTTAAGTCTTGTGAAATTGTATGTACTTCTGGAAGCTCAGGCATTTGATTTTTTATGCTCTTCCCATTTTTCTCTAACAAAGTTTTCGAACTCTGACTTGAATCTTTCTTTGGAAAATTTTTGAGCATGAGCAACAATCTTATCTTGGTTAAATTTTTTATTCTTTATCATTTGATCAAATTCGATTAATTTTTTAGATAACTCTTCAGGTGTATCTTCTTCAAACAGAAGCCCTGTTTCACCTTCAATTATAGTTTCTAAATGTCCTCCTGATTTGTGACCTAAAACCGGCTTGCCGTGTGCCATAGCTTCGACCGGAACAATTCCAAAATCTTCGTCGATTACAGGGTTTATCAAGCCCAGACATCCTTCCATGAGTCTGTTTTTTTCTTCATCTGGGGCCCTTCCCTTGAATATAATATTTTCACCCGCAATAGCTTTGAGGTTTTCTTCCTCAACACCTGAGCCAACAATTATCAATTTGAATTTAACTTTATTAAAAGTTTCTATTAAAAGGTCAAAGTTTTTGTATTTTGAAAGTCTACCTACGGCTAAAAAGTACGGAGATTCAGCTTTTTTTAAACCGTCTTCTTTAACAACTTCGGTCTCAACAGGAGGGTATATGACTTTTGCGTCCCTTCCGTAAAACTTTTGGATTCTTTTTCTGGTGTTTTCTGAGTTTGTGACTAGGTAGTCAGGTCTTTGGGCGGCAACATAATCCCACAGTCTAATAAAATTTACTAAATAGTTGTAAAAAGGTTTGAAAAATGGTTTCTGCCATTTAGTAGTTTCTTGTGAGTATTTGTATAAAAATCTGGGGGGAGTGTGAATGTAGGTAACGTGCATTTGTTCGGGTTTTGTGAGTATACCTTTATTCCAGGTGGTTCCACTTGATACGATTATGTCGTATTCCCTAAAATCAAAATTTTCAAAAATGGTTGGCATCCTAAAAAGGAAAAAAAGTTTTTCCGTGATACCGCTAAGTAATCCTTTGGGGTAAATTATTTCCCTTTCCCTAATGCTTTTGGGCATTTGTTTTGGATCATATTTGGCAGTAAATATCGGGGCCTCTGTAAATATTTCTGACATAGCTTCCAGGGTTTTTTCTGCACCCCCAAACTGTGTTAGAAACTCATGTGCTATAGCTACTTTTGGTTCTTTCATATTCGTATTATATCTCATTTGAAAACTTAAATTTCGATAATACGCTTGCAAGGTTAAAAATATATGAAAACTATTGACACAAGATTTAAATTATGGGTTCATTTGTATATGAAAAAGAGTTCTCCATTGCCATTGATTATTATTATAACGGTCTTCTTGATTGTACCTGCTACTTTTTGGTTTTTGCTTTATTCTAAAAATTCCTCAGAAGATGTTAAAGGTGCGGAAACCGATTCTTCCGGTGTGATAGTCAAGATTTCCTCCAAAAATGGTTCGTGGGACATATCAAAATATTTATGTAAAGATAAAACAGAGTGTCTCGAGTCGTTGCAGTCAGGAAAGTTTTTGGAGAAGACTAGCGGTGGGGGAGTAGAGGATCAGTATGTTTCTTTAAGATACTCACCCGATTTTAGTTCTTACGAATTTTTGAAAATTTTTATTGAGCCGGGGTGGGGTTCGATGAGTAGAGATTTTAAAGCTTCTTTGACAGGTGTTGACGCAAATTATTTTATTGAAAAATTTAGCTACAACGACAGAGAATTTGAAGCTATTATACTTCCGGTTGCAGGACTTGATAAAAACGTGTTCGAAGCGGCTGTGTTTTCTGATAATTAAATTAAACTAAGTGTTTCAATTTACAGTTAAATAATTTAATATTTATTCTATGCAGGTCATTGCCCGAAATTCTCAACTTTGGAATTATATGTCAACCGAAATCCGCGATTTAATTGAGGATGGGGAGATAATTTTAAATTTTGTTTTTGAAAACAAAGAGAAGGCAGATATTTCTGATTATTCTTTTATTGTTTTTCCTTTTGCAAAAGCATACGAAGGTTTTTTAAAAAAATTCTTTTGGGATATCGGTCTTATAACGGAGGATGATTATTACGGAGATGAGATTAGGATAGGAAGACTCTTAAACCCGAATTATGAAGACAACACCAGTGTTTATAGCAAGGTTTGTGGTCATGCTAAGGGTGGGAAGATTATGGCCAAAAGACTTTGGGAAGCTTGGAGAAGGGGTAGAAATACCGTTTTTCATTACTTTCCCCATAATTTTAAAAAGCTCGAATATGATGAGTCTTTGGATATTATCAACGATTTAATAAATGCAATGTCTCAGGTTGTTTCTACATGTTTGCAAAATGTGAAAAAGAATTAGTTGAAATTACTGCTGATTTGTAATTTTCAATAATCTACATTTTCTTAAGTTTCAAAATTAGCTCCAACAACCTTTATATTTTTCGTAGGTTTGTCGTAAAGATTTATGTGTATTAGATACTCGTGCTCTTCTTCCATGACCCCGTTTAATTTTTGAGATTTATATATCAATTTAACAATTCCATCTTGTTCTATGTAAAAAGGTTCTGTGTAAAGTTTCCATGTCTCACCTTCGTTGATTGAATAAAATGTATCTATTTCAGATTGTGGTTCTTCGTTTATAAAGTAAAAAAGTACAAGGGGTTTTTCTGTAAACCAAACTCCTTCTTGGCTCCCCGATATAATTATTTGAGTTTCAGGTATTAGTTGATCTGTCTTTTCTCCAAACACGGCAAACCAACTTAGATGGCTCACGGTGGCACTGACTTTATTTGATTGCTCATCAAAAAAGCTGGGTATAGCTTCCCAAGTTTTTGTTATCTCGTTCCAAAAATACAAACTTAAAGTTGAAATATTAATATTCGTAAAATCATCTGGATCAAGTAAGACAGAAATTTCCAAAGGTGAGTTAAAATAACTGATTTTATCTCCAATTTGGTCAAAGGATTCCAAAATGAAGGAGGTGTTTTTTATGTAACTTTTTACTAAATCATAAGTTCCGGAAGCGGGTTTTATATATGAAAATATTTTGGTTGTAAAATAGGATATCGGATTGTCGAATTTTACATTGATGTTTTCTAAAGTTAGGGTATTTTCTTCGTCTGAATTTGTTCCCGAAGATACGGTGCCTACTATTTTCTTGTTTTGAATATTCCATAAATATTGACTACTGCTTCCGGAATGGTTACCCAGAACATCGTCCCATGTGTAAGATTTCCAGGGATCCTTGTATTTAGTTGTTTGCCAACCAAAAGGGTCGGTTCTTCCCGTAGGAAAGTCATTTGTGAAAATTCCGTCCATTTGATTATCTTTTATGACCTCAAAATGAAGATGGGGCCCGGTGGTTCTTCCTGTTAGCCCCACCTTTCCGATTATTTGATTGGTATCTACCCATTTTGTTTCATTTTTTGTTATTAGGTCGGTTTCCTGTAAATGCATGTATGTAGTTTGATAACCATTTTGATGGTCTATTTTTATAGAGTTGCCACAATCTTTACAATAATAGTAGGATGCGTAACCTGAAGCCGGGGCAATGATTGATGTTCCGTACCTTAAACCAAAATCATAACCGCTATGCGAGCTGTAATAAATATTCGGTTCTACGTTTTTAATTCCTAAAAAATTAAAGGTTGATTTCACTTCTTTTTCAGGTTCCGTGTGATAGCTGTATCCTAATAGGGGATAGCTATGGTCAAAGAAAGAAGTGATGTTATCAACTAGTTCATTTTCATTTTCATAGTTCCAGGGAATATTTAAAAAAGGAGATTGTGGCAGCCCGTAATCTGTAATCTCATATTTGTAGAGCCCCATGTTGTATATTGATGCTAAAAGAAATGGTGGGTTTGAAAACAATGTATTCAAACTATTAACTTTATCTATCGTTGAAATATCAAGTCCGGTGTTTTGCCAAGCGTATCCGCCATCTGTTGATACAAAAATAGAGTACTTTTGATTATCGGGATTATACCGGCCCGCATAATATTTGTTTTCAAAACCAATGATTTTGTTTACTGCGTAACTTCCAAAATTTGATACTTTATCCCAGGTCTCTCCCAAATCACTAGATATATAGAGTCCTGGTGTTCCTGAAGATCCTGCAAAAATTGTGTTTCCATTTATGAGAAAAGACGCAATGCCTTTGTTGGCTAAGGCAGTTATTTCCTGCCAAGTAGATCCGTAATCTGTTGTTTTATAAACTTTAGACCCAGTTGAGGCCAGCGTTATATCTTCGGAGCTTTGTATTTCGTATATTTTTAATGCAGTCCCGCTTCCTTCAAATATCTTGTTCCACGTTAGTCCTTCATCTGAAGATGTGTAAATTCCATAGTGTTCGGTTCCTAAATAAATAGTTTGACTGTCTCTATCTATTTTTGTGGGGCTTGGTGACAACCATAAATTTTCCCAGGTCTCTCCCATGTTATAGGAATAAAACAGACCGTGTGTGTTATCAATCGTGTAGAACGTTGTCGCATAAATCTTTCCATCAAAATATTTTAAGTCGAGAATTCTTCTGTTTTTCAAGCCAAGGTACTGCCAACTTTTTCCAAAATCTTTTGATAAATATATCGCGTTTGACGGACTGGAGTCTAAACTGGCACCAACCCCAACGAGAATACCGTAAGGGGTGGATTCCAGAACGCTTATATTATTGAAATTTAATGTAGAGACTCTTTCCCAAATTGACTGGGCTTCTACTTTTTTAGTAGAAATTTTAAAAGCGAGTAGTGTCAAAAAGATTAAAAAAAGGATAGATTTAGCGTTAAAAGTTTTATTAAAACTTGGTTTCATGAATCTTTTTTAGTTTGTGAGGAGTGTTTTTTCAATGGGGGAAAATCTACTGAAAATAGAAAGTTAAGAAAAAATTGTTATAACATAGTAGAATACCTGTGCAATGGATCTTATAGATAAAATAAAATTAAATAATCCTGACCTTGATGTAAGCGAAATTCGTGGTCTTTTATATATCTTAAAAAATGTTTCGGATTTGACAAACACCAGCTTGATAACTATTACAGGTTTGCCCAAAGAAACATTAAAAAAATTCAAACAGACCGTATCAGATTTATTAGTTGAAACAGAAGGAGAAAAGATATCTCTAAGCAGTGAGGGTTTAAGATTGATAGAAGATTTGAAGGTTTCTTGGCATAAATGGTCATTAGTTGAAAATTTTCACTTTATGGAAGAAGACATTGAGATATTAAATAAAATTAAGAATATTAAGAAGAAATACAGCCCGGTACCTAAAAGAGAATATGATCAGTTTTTAGCTACACCTGAAACCACATTTCAAAAGTCTAAGATATTGTTAGATAAGGTAGCGATTTATGGAAAATCGATCGCTTTTATTGGTGACGATGACCTTAATTCTTTATCACTGGCCAGCATGAGTAGTGATTACAAAGAGATTGTTGTTTTTGAAATTGACGACCAGATTACCAGTTCAGTTGAAAAATGTTCTAAAGATTTGGGCTTTAAGAATATTACCGTTGAGAAGTATGATGCCAGGAAAGAATTAGATAAAAAGTATTTGGGTAGATTTGACATAGTGGTTTTTGATCCTCCTTACACTAAAACTGGCGTAACGCTTTTTTTAAAAAGGGCGACAGAGCTTCTAGGTGCGGTAAAAGACTTTGAAAAAAAATATGTTTTTATGTATTACGGAAATAGTTTTAAATCTCCTGAGAAAATATTAAAAATCCAGGAGATTGTAAGCAGATTTGGATTCTCTATTGAGGATAGAATAGAGAAGTTTGCAAGATATACTGGGGCAGAGTCAATAGGTAACGCGAGTTCTTTGTACATATTAAAAGCAAATAAATTCACTCGGGCGCCGGGGATGAGCTTGGAAAATATCTATACGTATGAGAAGACTTCCGAAGAAAAATTTCCTTTTGTAGATCATATGGTTTTTAAAGTATTTAACGTAAAAAAAGAAATTCTGCTTTCTAAAAAAAGAATGATGTCAGCCTTTGAAAATATTTGTAAAATTCATAAACTAAAAATTGTTGATAAAAATGTGACGGAATTTAAAGGCGGGGGAGTAACTTTAAGTTTTATATTGGCAAACTCGAATTTGACAGCACACACTTGGCCTGAATTTGGCGCCGTTCATATTGATTTAGTAACCTGTTCTCCGATTTACTCTAAGGGGTTGCTTCCTAAGACTATCGGAGATTCTTTTGAAACATCTACTTTTGAAACTTTTTTCATAGAGTAGTTGACTTATGAACTAGTTGTTGCTATTTATTTAACACTGAAGTATTATTCAGTACTTGCACTTTGAAAATTTTCCTTATAGAGTTTTATAAAGTCCATTCCATTGTAGGAGTGGCAACAAGATTTAAGAAAGCAAGTCTTATCCACCAGATTTGTGGTTCTATTAAATCATTTAAAGCATTACAAGATTTACAAGGCGAAAAGAACGGGTGCTACTAGACGTCCACTAACGCATTTCTGGAGGTTTTTTAGCATAATAGCTTTTATTAAGAATTTGATCCTGGTTCAGGGTGAATGCTAGCGGCGTGCTTAAGGTATGCAAGTCAAACCCGCGCAAGTGGGTGGCGAACGGCTGAGTAATACGTAGGAATCTACCTCTAAGTAAGGCATAACCCATCGAAAGATGGGATAATTCCTTATGTGGTGGTAACACTAAAGATTTATCGCTTAGAAATGAGCCTACGGCCTATCAGGTAGTTGGTTGGGTAAAGGCCTACCAAGCCTATGACGGGTAGCTGGTATAAGTGTATGACCAGCCAGAGGGGCACTGAGATACGGGCCTCACCCCTACGGGGGGCAGCAATCGGGAATTTTGCGCAATGGACGAAAGTCTGACGCAGCGACGCCGCGTGAAGGATTAAGGCCTTCGGGTTGTAAACTTCGTTGTAAGCACCGGCTAACTACGTGCCAGCAGCAGCGGTCATACGTAGGGTGCAAGCATTACCCGGTCTTATTGGGCGTAAAGAGTTCTGTAGGCGGTTGAATAAGTTGGAAGTTAAATATCCCGGCTCAACTGGGACAAGGCTTTCAATACTATTTGACTATGAGGTAACTAGGGGGTAGCGGAACGCATGGTGTAGCAGTGAAATGCGTTGATATCATGCGGAACACCAAGGGGGAAGCCAGCTATCTGGGGTTATCCTGACGCTGAGAGACGAAAGCGTGGGGAGCGAAACGGATTAGATACCCGTGTAGTCCACGCTGTAAACAATGCCTGCTAGATGCTCCGCTTTTGTGGAGTGTCGAAGCTAACGCGTTAAGCAGGCCGCCTGGGAAGTACGATCGCAAGATTAAAACTCAAAGGAATTGGCGGGGACCCGCACAAGCGGTGGAGCATGCTCTTTAATTGGCTGATAACCCAAGAACCTTACCAGGGCTTGACATGCATAAAGTAGTGAACCGAAAGGGGAACGACCGGTATCCAGTCCGGAGTTTGCACAGGTGTTGCATGCCTGTCGTCAGTTCGTACCGTGAGGCGTACCCTTAAGTGGGTTAACGAACGCAACCCCTACTGTTAGTTGTATCACTCTAACGGAACTGCCTCGGCAACGAGGAGGAGGGTGGGGATGACGTCAAGTCAGTATTGCTCTTACGCTCTGGGCTAGAAGCATGCTACAATGGGGGCGACAACGCGACGCGAAGAGGTGACTCGGAGCAAATCGCTAAACGCTCTCTCAGTTCGGATTGGAGTCTGCAATTCGACTCCATGAAGTTGGAATCGCTAGTAATCGGCGGTCAGCTACACGCCGGTGAATACGTTCTCGGGTCTTGCACACACTGCCCGTCACGTCAGCAAAGCTGGGGCCACCCGAAGTCTCATTATGTATGGGCTCACGGTGGAATCAGTGATGAGGATGAAGTCGAAACAAGGTAGCCGTAGGGGAATCTGCGGCTGGATCACCTCCTTTCTAGGGAGAAAAAACAAACTTTTTTCTTTCCAATTTGGCTGAATCTCCAATATCCTTAAAAAGTATTGGTGTGGCCTAAAGGAGAAAAACTGTGTTTATGATCGTTAATGTCTTGTCCCAAATTAACTTTGGGAAAGCTTAGTGAAATATTAAGCACACTTACTAAGGAAATAACTCTTGAATTAGTAAGTATTAACGCTGTCTTCTCACAAGACAGTGGAGTAGGTTAGAAAGCGAGCCTTAAACTTTCAAACGAGGCTGCTGTTCTTTTCGCCTTATAGATCTTGTAAAAATCAAGGAGCCCCTCCGCTTTAGCGGAGGGGCTCTTTCGTATTCTTCAGTACTTTTTTTAATTACTATAACCTTTTAGCTGGAATATTTATTGTACGTTTTATTTTTGATATGCTTCCAACATTTTTCAAACCTAGTTATTATCTGTTTTATTTTTGATATTATTAAGCGGTGAAAGAAGTAATTTTATTCGACGTCGATCGTACATTAATAGACACAACAAAGTTCAAAGAGAAAATTAAATTAAAAATTTCGCAGTTAGTGAATATTTCTTTGGAAGATTTTTTAAAAATAGAGCAAGGTTACGTTAAAAAGGGGGAGGGATTTACTGATTTTATTCCACAAGAATACATTAAATTTCTAAGCAATAAATTTGGTTTTGACGAATCAAAAATTTCGAAAGCTTTCTTTGATGACGATAACTTTGAAGATATTTTATATGACGACGTTTTAGATTGTTTGAAATCTCTTAGTGAGCATTATACTCTGGGGATTTTTTCAGAGAGTTTTAAGGATTTTCAAATGTTAAAGTTGCATAAAACAGGACTTTTAAGCTATTTTAATCAGGATTTGGTTTTTATTTTTAAAAGGAAACTCACAGAGGAATCTTTGAAAATTCTTCCTGAAAATTGTTTTATCGTTGATGATAATTTACCTGTGATTTGTGCGTTGCAAGAAACTAAACGATTTAAACCTATATGGTTGAATAGGAAAAAGTCAGAAGGTACAGGTAATTTCTTAACCATATCAGAGTTAATTGGTCTTGAAAAATTGTTAGCTTATTATCCTTCGAGTCTTATGGTGGGTGATCCAGGAATCGAACCTGGGACCTCTTCCTTATCAGAGAAGCG
>CAZCYK010000015.1:0-11048 GCA_964502975.1 uncultured Gammaproteobacteria bacterium
TGTGGTTAATCAAAGTATAAATAAGTTAGAAATAAGTTATGAAATTGAAAATTTACTAGTAAATCAGGTTTTTGAAATTGGCGAGGATTTTAGTCAACAGATCAAAGTTAAAAATATGGGAAATGAGAAAAAAAGAGTCCATGTAGCTATCCACAATTATTGGGATACGGAATTTGGTTGGAGTGGAATTAAATTAAATGGACGAGATATTACGGCAGGCTTTATTGATAATCCAGAAATAAAACTAGAAAAGAATAATATTTTAGAAATTCCAGAAAAGAATGTTATTAATTGGCAAGTAAAAAATCTTAAGAAAGCAAAATTGTGGACAGGGGTAAAAGAAGAGACTGGGAAAAGAATATTTGATGAGAAATATGTTTGTATCGAACCGATGATGGAATATGAGGGGTTTGTAGAGACAGATGAAAGTTGGTTAGAATCGAAAGATGAATTAATAGTGGAACAGAGAATTAGATATATAAATGTCTAATAACTAATCATTTTTTGGGAACTATTAGAACTATTTTGTGATTTTCTTAAATTAAGAAAATGAAATCAATTTATGGTTTTACGGTAGGAGTGGGGGAGACGGATGCGCTTTCAGGAGAATTTAGGATAATTATTTTTGAAGCATAAAAGGTTTTTGCCATTTTTGGATCAGGTCTGATTACAGTAATAATTTTGTTACCATTGGTGATTGCTTTGGAGGAAGCAACAGATTTGTTTAATAGATCAACTATTTTTGTTTTTGAGTCTGTTTTTAGTTGGAAAGGATTGTTTTTATTATAATTTGGAGTTAGAGTAAAAATTGAAGTTTCTTTTGATATATCAACAATTTGACCAGTTATAGTTTGATTATCGTTGGTGACTGTTTTTAATTCTGTAGCGACAATTCGTTTACAGTCGAGAGACTGATCGTCTTGTAGGTATCCCATGGCTAAAATTTCTTGTCCAACTTTAAAATTTGTTAAGGTAGATTTATTTCTTTTCAAATCGATGTAAACAGTTTCCTCACTGGTCTGAATTAATTGAGTTTGACCTTTGTAGGCTATTGTAAGGACGTCTTCGTTTATTTGGGTAATGTTACCAAAAAATGATTTTGGTTTATCACTAATAAGAATAGGGGTAACAGTGGCACCTTGGACTTTTGGTTTTAAGACATTGGTAACAAAATTTTCAGCTTTGGTTTCAGCTTCTGGATCAGATTCTTCAACAGCTAAAGGTGATCGAATAAAAAAAGTAAATAAAAAAAATAGTATTAGAAGAAACTTCATATTATATTTTAGCAGTTGAATAAGTAACATTTATTTCGGTGTCAAGCTGATTACCAAGCGGGTCAACAGAACTGATTTTTATAATATTAAGACCAGCTTCAAGTTCGATTTCGATATCAAATAACCCTTCTGAATCACTTTGAGTAGTGAAAGTGTCTGTTGAAGTGTTGATTATTATTTGGCTATTGGCAGTAGCACTACCAGTAACATTGAGGAGACTAGTGGAAACAAGTAGGTTATTTTCGGGAGAAGTGATAGTTAGTTTATTAGTAGAATCTTTAGTTTCACTTTCCGCTGTTACTTCTGAAGTAACAGGCGTAGGAATGATTGTGGGCTCAGTTATAACAACTCGATTTTGAGGTTGATTTTTTTGACTAAGCGTTAGATACCCGCCGGTAAATCCAAAACCTAAAATACCGCCGAGGATAATAGCTAGAAATAGTTCTTTGATCATGGGATTATCTTAGATAATAACATATAAAGATAGCTTTTGTGATAGAACAAATACACAGATTAAGTAAATTGAATGTTTTTGTGAACTAGTTTTGAGGTTGTTTAAATGTTAGAATGAGTCTATATGGAAATTAAATTTTTGAATAATTCAACAATATTTTTGAAAGGGAAAAAGGAGAGTGTCTTGATTGATCCAACTAAAACAGAGTTGGTAGAAAATAAAGGAAATTCTCGAATTATTGTCTATACTAGCGGTGATTTTAACGATGTAGATATTTTAGATAACCAAAAAATAATTATTCGGGGTGGTGGTGAATATGAGGTTGGGGGAGTAGAGATTGTTGGTTTTAATGGAGAAAATAATAACACTATATATAGAATTGTGATTGATGGTTTTGTTTTGGTGATATTGGGTGAGATAAACCAAGAATTAACTCCAAAAAGGATTGAGCGAATTGATTCGACAGATATAATGTTGACACCCACAAAAATTGGAGATAAGTCTAGTTTTAAATTGGCAAGAGAATGGGCTAAAAAATGGGGAGCAAATTATTTAATTCCAGTGGATGGGGATGAAGATTCTTTGAAAAAGTTTTTAGATGATGCTGACGAGGAGGGTTTAGAAAAAGTAGATTCTTTAAAACTAGAAAAACAAGAAGAATTACCAGATGGTTTAGAAATAAAATTACTAAAAAATAATTAAAATATGGAGGAAGTTTCTAGAATACCACCAAACTCTGAGGAAGCTGAGTTGAGTGTGTTGGGATCGATTTTAATTGATAATGATGCGGTTTTGGCAGTTTCGGAATTTTTACGATCGGAACATTTTTACAATTCTAATTATGGCAAAATTTATCAGTCGATGATGGATCTTTATGAAGATAGAATGCCGCTTGACTTGGTAACTGTTTCTGAAAAATTAAAAGAACAAAAATTATTAAAAAAGATTGGAGGAAAAAGTTTTTTGACCAAATTGGCAGGAGAAGTTCCAACAGCCGCCAATGTGGAAAGTTATGGAAAAATAATAAAAGCTTTGTCGGCCAAAAGAGAGTTAATATCGGCTGCTGGTAGAATTACTGAAAAAGCTTTTGATTCAACTCTGCCGGCCGATCAGTTGTTGGATGTGGCCGAACAAGAAATTTTTTCTTTATCTCAAAAACACTTAAAATCGGTACCGACATCACTTAAAGATGTTTTGACAGCTAGTTTTGATCGCTTGGACGAATTACAAAAATTAGGAACTGGTCTTAGAGGGGTACCGACTGGATTTAAAGGCTTGGATAGTATTTTGGCAGGGATGCAAAATAGTAATTTGCTTATTTTGGCCGCTAGACCAGGGGTAGGTAAAACCGCATTTGGTTTAAATATTGCTCGGTATGTGGCGGTCGAAAAGAAAATGCCGGTATGTATGTTTTCTTTGGAAATGAGTAAAGAAGAGTTGGTGGATAGATTGTTGGTAAGACAGGGGATGATTGATGCTTGGAAGCTTAAAACAGGACAATTATCTTCGGGAGATTTTGATTCTTTATCTGAATCTATGGGAATATTGGCTGATGCTCCACTATATATTGACGACACTCCCGGCCTAACAGTAACTGAATTGAGAACTAAAGCCAGACGATTGCAAGTAGATAAAGATATTAAGTTAATTTTGGTAGATTATCTACAATTGATGCATGGGAGTACTCGGGATAATCGGGTTCAAGAAGTATCAGAAATATCTCAAGGTTTAAAAAATTTGGCCAGAGAGTTGAAAATACCCATATTAGCTTTGGCTCAGTTATCTCGGGCGATGGAAGCCAGAGGAGGGAAGCCACGATTGTCTGATTTGAGAGAGTCGGGGAGTATTGAACAGGATGCTGATGTGGTTATGTTCTTGTATAGAGAGGACGAAGAAAATAGAGAAATGGTGACATGTAGTATTGAAAAACACCGAAACGGTCCGACAAATAGCTTTAATTTGTATTTCAATGGGAAACAAGTTAGTTTCTTTGATATTGAGAAGAAATAAAAGGATAGAGCTTAAAATATAACTTTAATTGTGAGATAATAATTTACTTTTAGCCGAAGTGGCGGAACTGGCAGACGCGCACGACTCAAAATCGTGTGGTAGCAATATCATGGGGGTTCGATTCCCTCCTTCGGCACAAAATATAGTAAAATATACTATATGAGTTTAGGAATATTTAGAACTATTGGGTCGGTGATTTTTATGTATCTATTGTGGCGGGATTTGAGGAGTGATTATGGTGATCAAAAAACAATAAACTATACTTGGATGGCTTTAGCAGGGTTTTTGGTTGGGGGGAGAATAATTTACGGATTAGTAAATTGGGGAGTGTGGAATGATAGTTGGTTGAGTTGGTTTTCAATTTGGAGTAAACCAGGGACAAACTATCTTGGTGGTTTTTTAGGTCTGTCATTAGTGAGTTGGTTGGTAGCCATGAAAAATCAATGGAAATTTTTATCATTGATGGATGACATTATTAGGCCTACTTTAATATTTTCTAGTTTGTTAATGTTTGACGAAGCGATAAGAACAAATCTCTTTATTAAACCAATAGTTTTATTTGTTTTATTGATAGTAGATATTTTTTTTGTAAGTTGGTTGAGAAAAAAATATCGTTCGTTTATCTGGTATAAGAGCGGTAGAAAGGGATTTGTGCTTTTATTTAACAATTTATTATTCTTTTTTGCGGTAGGCATCATATTAGTTTTATTAAAAGATAGTTGGTTTAGTGTAATTTTGGCTTCAATTATTAGTTTGATTTCAGGAGCGGGATTGTATATCCTAAAAAAAGAAAAAATATGAAAAACAAAAATCTAGATAAAACAAAAATTAGTTTTCCTCAAAGGTTTATTTCGCCTATTAAGCATTTCTTGGAATCCGAGTTGTTAAAATCGAAAAGAGCTAAGAAAAATTTAAAAAAAGAAGATCCATTTTCTGATGAGAAGAGGGTGTTGGAAAATTCATTTGAAGAAGATTTGGATGAACAAATAGGTCATTTTGAGACAGAAGTTAAAGCCAAGTTTTTAAATAAAAGAATAGTGCAATTAAGAAAAGCCTTAACTAGGATAAAATTAGGTAAATATGGATTGTGTGAAAGTTGTACAAAAATGATTGATACTGATAGGTTAGCGATTAATCCTTCGGCAACGACCTGTGTTAAGTGTGAAAAAGAAAAAGAAAACTAAAATCGGTGTATTTTTAGCTATATTTTTGGTGGGAGGGATGGCTCATTATTGGTTGTCCTTGACAAGAGTAATAACTAAAAATTATGGAATAAGTTTTGGTCTGGATGGTTGGTTTTTTATAGTTTTAAGTATATTTTTTGTGGTAATGTTAAGTATAATTTGGTGGAAGAATGAATTTAGGGGGATAAATGTAATTTTGGCAGGTGGGTGGATTAATTTGATAGACAGAGTTGTCTTTGGTTATGTTAGAGATTATTGGAAGTTAGGTTCAATTTATAATAATTTGGCAGATTGGATGATTCAGGTAGGGGTTATAATATTTTTATCGAAAATATGGATAAAAAAATCAAAATAATCTTTGAAAATAATGATTTTCTGGTAGTAGATAAACCAACTGGGATGACAACAACCAAGGAGGCAAAAAATGAAGAGGGGACACTTGAGGATTATTTGATTAAAACTAGAAGCAACGAACTTCCCAGAAATGGGGTTGTCCACCGCTTGGATAAGGGGACTTCAGGATTAGTTTTAGTTGCCAAAAATAATAAATCATTAACAAATTTTAAGTCTCAATTTAAAAACAGATTAGTTAGTAAAAAATATTATTGTTTGGTGGGAGGGTCAACATCGGTTGATGGAAGTATCGATTGGCCAATAGAAAGGTCGAAATTTGGTTTTGGAAAATTTGGAGTTGGTGTGAACGGAAAAAACGCTTTGACTGAGTTTAGGTTGGTTAAGAGATATTCTAAAAATAATAAAAAATATAGCTTACTTGAAATAAATTTGAAAACTGGAAGGACACACCAAATACGAGTTCATATGAATTATTTGAGATGGCCTTTGGTGGGGGATCGTTTGTATGGAGGTGAAGTTGATATTTTAAAAAGACCATTTTTGCATGCTCATGAACTGGAGATAAATGAGCCAAACACAGGAGAAAGACTGAAATTTAATTCAAAATTAGCAAGTGACTTACAAAAACATTTGGGTTTATATGAAGAAGAATAAAATACTTTTTATACTAGGTTTATTAATTATTTTTGTATTATTATTTTTTATATTTTTTAAGAAAAACACAAATAAAGGCAGTGATTTTAAAATAGGTATTTTGGCTGACGATGGAGTAGCTTTGGTTTCAATATCAGCAGAAAGAAAAATGATAAACGTGTTAAAAATTGATCCTGAAGCTAAATTATGGATTCCGGGAGGAATGGGCTGGTATCGCAATATTGCCGTAAAAAAAATCCTTCAACAAGAGAAAAAAATTGACTTGTTAGACGATATAATCTTTTACAATTTTGGATATAAAGTGGACAAATTGATATATCCCCGGTCAGTCGATGGTTGGAAAAATATTTATTGGTGGAAACTATTGTATTATGGTAATTTTTTGACAAAAGAAGAAATAGTTAAAAACGACACCGATTTGAGTGAAGATTTTTTGGACGAAGTAATGATTCGAGATTTTGCGGAGACAAAAATAATTCAAGAAGATTTGAAGTTATCGATAATTAATACAACAGACGTTAGTGGTTTGGCCAATTTTATGACAAAAAGGTTTGAAAGACTTGGATTTTCTGTAATATCAGTTGGAAACAATACCGACGGAGATAGTAAAACCTGCCAGATATTATATGGCAAAGAGGTTTCGGGCACGTATTCTTTATCCTTAATTATAGACACCTTAGATTGTCAATCGAGACAGGATTTAGGCTTAAATAGTAATGAAATTGAAATTCATTTTGATGACTACTTTTCATCGATGATAAAATATCCTAGTTATAATAAATAATTAATTTATGTCAGGACACTCAAAATGGTCAAATATAAAGAATAGAAAAGGAGCTCAAGATAAAAAGAGAAGTGAGGCTTTTACAAAAATTTCTAAAAATATAATGACTGCAATAAGACTTGGGGGTGGAAGTGCCAACCCTGATGTCAATCTGTCTTTAAAGATTGCAATAGAAAAGGCTAGGGAAGTTAATATGCCAAAAGAAAATATAGAAAGACTGTTGACGAGATTTGAAGAAAGAAAAGCCAATTTGGTCTCAGTAATTTTGGAAGGATATGGACCTTTTGGGGTACCAATTATTATTGAGGCAGAAACTGATAATAAAAATAGAATTTTGGGTGAAATAAAATTAATATTCAAAAATTATGATGGAGCTTTGGGAGAAAATAATTCAGTGATGTTTCAATTTAGCAGAGTAGGGGAAATAGAGTTAGAAACTGAGGGACAGAATGAAATTAGTGAAGATCTTCAATTAAAATTAATTGATCTAGGGGTGATTGATTTTGATCAAAATTTAGTATGGGTAAATCCGACTGAATTAGGTTTGATAATTGATAAAATGGCAAATATCGGTTTAAAAATTAGCAGGTCAGAAATAATATATAAAGCAATAAGGCCAGTTATTTTAAAAGATGAAGAACAGCTAAATAAAATTTTAGATTTTATTGAAGAGTTAGAAGCCAATGATGATGTTCTTGGGGTTTTTGCTGGTTTTGACTATAATTAATTATGTCAAAAAAGATTAGATATTTAATTTCTTCTTTAGTTGCATCTATTGGTTTTTATTTATTTGTTAGTTTGCCGTATTCATCGCATTATTACGGATTATTGGTTGGGGTGGTATTAGTAACGTTTTGTTTTTGGTTTGGTCTGGGGATTATTTTTAATCAAAGTTTATATACCAGACTAATGTCAGTAGTTTTACCGATTGGTTTTTTTGTTGGTTTTGGATTATTTTCAGCCTTATTACCTCAAACTTTTTGGACAGTATTTTTAACTAGTCTGTTTTTTGGAGTTATGGCTTATGTCACTTTTTTAGTTGAAAATTTATTTTTAGTGGCTATAGGAAACAGGACTCCACCATTGTATCGCGCGGCTTATACTGTTGGCTTGATGATTGCTTTGATTACATCATTTTTTTTGTTTGATAGTTTATTTTCGTTTAAATTGATTTATTGGTTAAACACAATTTTTGTTTTTTTGATTTCAATGTTAATTTTTATGTATATTTTTTATAGTGTCACAATTGAACTAGCAGATGATGGTAAAGATAAGAATTTTTGGGCCTATGTATTGGTTCCTTCTTTTTTAATTGCTCAACTGGGGCTAGTTTTTTCTTTTTGGCCAGTAGGGATATTTAAAGGATCGATTTACTTGGTGGCATTCCTATATATAATAGCCAGTTTAGTGCAACTAGACTTGCGAAGCCGATTGTTCAGAAAAAACTGGATTACTTTTATTTGGATTGCACTGGCAATTGTGTTAGGGACTGTAATTACTACAAGTTGGCGTTAAGATGTATAGGTTTGAACTGAAGTAATAGCTATCGTGGTAACGATATCATCAACACTACAACCACGAGAAAGGTCGTTTACCGGTCGGGAAATACCCTGTGAAATAGGCCCGTATGCTTTAGCTCCAGATAATCGTTCAACCAATTTGTAGGCAATATTGCCACTGTTTAAGTCTGGAAAAATTAAAATATTTGCTTTACCACCCAATAAACTTTGTGGATTTTTCTTAAATGAGACTAGGGGATTTATAGCGGCATCGGCTTGAATTTCTCCTTCAATTATAAGATTGGGGTGTTGAGATTTAACTATTGAGGTTGCTTGTTTTACCAAATCAACACTAGGGCCAGAGCCACTATCATTAGTAGAGTAGGAGAGTAGGGCGACTTTTGGGATAGAGCCAACAAGTTGTTTAAAACTAGCAATCGATTGGCTGGTAATTTCAGCAAGAGTTTCACTATTTGGGCTAATATTTAGTCCACAGTCGGCAAAAATTATTATACCTTCTTGTCCGACTTTGAGGTTGGGGAACTCCATAACAAAAAAACTAGAAACTATTTTTTGATTGGGGGCGGTTTTTAGAATTTGGAGAGCTGGTTTAAAGGTATCGTGAGTAGTGCTGGCTGCGCCGGATACCAAGCCGTCAGCTAGTCCATTTTTTACCATCATAGTACCAAAATAAATAGGTTTGGTTATTAGTTTTTGGGCTTCTGATAGGGACAATCCTTTGTCTTTGCGTAATTCAAATAAGTTTTGAAAGAGAATCTTTTGGATTTCGGGGTTGCTATTAATATAATCATCGGTCAATAAAATAGGGATAGCTATTTTATGGTCTTGAGCAATTTTGGCAGCTGATTGGATTCGGGGATCGTGAGCGTCGGCTAAAACAATTTTTTTGGGATTTGATTTGGCTTTTATAAAAATTTGTTTGATTATTTCATTCATAAGGACAATTATATATTAAATATAAGTCCTTAAATAGGGTATAATCAAGAATACAATAATGAAAGATAATACCCAAAAGACCCTGAAATATTACTTTGGGGCCATGAAAAACCACAAAATAACTGGAATAATTTTAACTATTACAGTTGTTATTGGTGCGGCAATAGATACTTTGGTTCCAATTTTGTCGAAGAATTTTTTTAACGTGTTGTATAACGAGGGAATAAAGGAAGAGTTGATTAATAGTCTAATGCAAATACTGCTTATTATTGCATTGGTTAAGTTTGTTCGTTGGGTTTTTTGGAGAGTATCATCTTTTACGATTAATTTTTTTGAATCGAGAAGTATTGTTGATCTGAGTCGTTTTTGTTTTGATTATTTACAAAAACATTCTTATTCTTATTTTGCTAATAATTTTTCTGGATCTACCGTTAAAAAACATAAAAGTTTTGTTAATACCTTTGAGCATTTAACAGATCAATTATTTTTTGAAATCATTCCGGGAATTGTTACTGTTTTAATAATGATTTTTGTAATGGGTAGATTAAATGCACTTTTAGGTTGGAGTATGTTTGGGTGGGTGGTGGTCTTTTTGTTGATTAATTGGTTGTTTAATAAATATAAACTGAGGTTTGATGTACAAAGAAGTGAAGCAGAAACTGCGACTAGTGGATTATTGTCTGATACGGTAAGTAATAATATTAATATTAAATTATTTAATGGTTATCTGTATGAAAGTGATTCTTATGGCAGTTTATCTGAAAAACTTCATAAAATAAGAAAATATACTTGGGATATGGGAGCGATATTTTATGGGTTCCAGTCTTTATTAATGTTAATACTAGAAGTTTCGGTATTATATTTTGCTGTTAGGTTGTGGCAAAAAGATATGCTTACTGTTGGTGATTTTGTGTTAATCCAATCATATTTATTTACAGCAATGATGTTGGTGTGGGATTTTGGGCGAGTGATGATGAAAATATATGAACGCCTGGCAGAGGCAGAAGAAATGACTAGAATTTTAAATATGCCACATCAAATAATAGACACAAACAAGGCAAGAATTTTAAAAGTGAACAAAGGTGAGATAACCTTTGATGATGTTAGTTTTAAATATGAAGAAGGGGAAGATGTCATAAAGAATTTTAATTTAACTGTTAAGCCAGGCCAAAAGGTGGCCTTAGTAGGGTTGTCGGGTTCGGGTAAGTCGACTTTAACAAAATTACTATTAAGATTGTATGATGTGGTGGGAGGGAAAATATTAGTAGATGGTCGAAATATTGCCAAAGTTACCCAAGAAAGTTTACGAAACAATATCAGTTTGGTCCCCCAAGATCCAATTTTATTCCATAGGAGTCTTATGGAAAATATCAGGTATGGTCGGTTTGAGGCGACAGATGAAGAAGTTATTCAGGCGGCTAAATTGGCCTATTGTGACGAATTTATTTCAAAACTAAAAGAAGGCTATCAATCAACAGTCGGGGATAGAGGAATTAAGTTGTCTGGTGGCGAAAGACAGCGGATAGCCATTGCTAGGGCAATACTTAAAAATTCTCCTATTTTAATCCTGGATGAGGCGACTTCTAGTTTGGATTCAGAGTCGGAAAAATATATTCAAAAATCTTTGGATAATTTGATGAAAAATAAAACAGTATTAATAATCGCGCATCGTTTGTCGACTATCAAGCGAGCTGACAGAATTGTGGTAATTTCCAACAAAAAAATTGTTGAGGACGGAAACCATAATAAGCTAATAAAGATTGAAGACGGTATTTATAAGAGGCTTTGGAATATCCAAGTGGGTGGGTTTATTAAAGAGTAAGTAGATAAGTAGATAAGTAGATAAGTAGATAAGTAGATAAGTAGATAAGTAGATAA